>JAKBFV010000064.1:0-797 GCA_021833365.1 Pseudomonadota bacterium
CATGGTCATCATGCGCACACCAAAACCGCTGCTGCAGTCGACGCCTAAATCACTGCTATTGTTCAGTCCCGTCCACAAGGGCGTGGCTCCCACCGGCACCAGAACGGCATCAAAACGCGCCGCTTGGTTGGAGCTTGCGCTGCTACCACCGCTGCGCAGGGAATAGACCGCCGCTGAACCATTCACTTCGGCGCTCGGCAGGGTCGCCAGGTGCCCGCCGATGGTATAAGACTGGCCGCTGCCATCGGTCAGGGTCATCTGCAGGAAATGCCCCTGGATCTGGCCACTGACCATGCCGTCGGTCGATGTCACCTGGCCGCTGCTGCTGACCTGGATTTGCGCGTCATGAAAGACTTCCGGTGCCGGCAGGGCGGCGCCGGCCTGCGTGCTGGCCGCTGTGTTCATCTGCGCCAGCACCCCCTGCAGGTCATAGCTGCCTGCCGGCACCAGGATCTGGGTCGCAAGATCATTGCTTTCCATCTGCGGCGCCCAGATACTGTTGGCCGCAATCGTCTGCATCAGGCCCTGCAAGGTCGCCTGACAGGACGCTCCCATCACCGTCGCCGTCGTACTCAAGACGCCGGCGCTTCCGCTGCCCAGTGTACTCGCCTTGATGATGGCGTCGGCGAGATCATCGGTATGCAAAATACCTGCTGGCAGACCGCAATGACCGTCGACGACCGCCTGAATACCGGCCGCCAGGGGCAGGATATCATCGCGGTGGGCACTCAGCAGCGCCGCATAGGCTGCCGGCGTCAAGGCGGCGTAATTGCCGCCATTCTGGCTGGCATACAGGG
>JAKBFV010000064.1:807-15680 GCA_021833365.1 Pseudomonadota bacterium
CGTCGTCACCTGGGTGATGTCGAGATCCGGCAACTGCGCAGACGTCAGGGTGCCGGCAGCCAACAGCTGGCTCGCTTCACCGAGATAACTGCTCAATACCGTGCTCGGATGCGCCGGATCACTGGCATTGGCAAAAACCGGGGCATTCGTATTCGGTAACGAGACATTGACGTTGAACTGACCCTGCGCATCGGCGCTGATGCTGCCGATCGTCTGCGCTCCCGTCTGTCCAAGCGGCGCATTGAGGGTGATCGTCACCTGGGCGCTGACGATGGGCGCATCGATGACAGCGCCGGACAGGTTGCTGCTGCCAGTCGCTGCCGAACTGCCTCCACCGCCGCCACCGCAAGCCACCAGAGCCAGGCTCACCGCCAGGCCGAGGCCGCTGAATTTGAAGATCGCCGATCGTGCATCGGCGCGTTTTTTCATCGCAAGTGCCATCATATCGCAGGTCCTCTACTGAGCAATGGTTCCATTCAAAGTTGCTGCCGTCTGCTGACTCAAGTTGGCCAATCCCGGCACGGTGATCAGTTCACCACGCGGATTGTTGCTGCTCCACAGTCTGAGATAGACATAATAGACGTCCCAGGGGTTGCCGGCACTCAGTCCATTCACCGAATAGTTGATGCTCCCCGCCGCCGAGCTCAAGGAAGAACTCAGATCCTGGCTGGTCAGGACGTGTGTGGCATCTGCCACGTAGAGCATCATATGCTGATATTGACTAGCCACCTGGGAAGTGATGGCGAGCGTACCGCTGAGCGCGCCGGCCTGATGGCTGCCCGCCTGCGGCGCATTGAAGCTGAACAGGGCGCTGGCGCCGTTCGACACGGCCTGCACGGTGGTGAATGACGTGTCCATCAGATAATCACCGAAGTCATCGACGCCGATACTGTAGTTACCGTTGCCTTCGCTCGGCGTCACCGCCGCAAAGCTGGGCGCACTCGTACCGCCGCTGTACACGGACGTCAGCAAACCTGAGTTTTCCAAAGGCAGTGCATCATAGAAGGTCCCGGTACTCGGGTCGGTCGCCCGGTAACGCACCGAGTAAGGCGCCGACTCACTCGGATCGGTCTGCATGAACACGGCATAACCGGAGGTCAAAGGCGTCAAGGGACTGGCGAATTGCGCCATATACTCACCGGCACTGCTAGTCAGCGCCAACTGCGGCAACACGGTCGGGCTGCTCTGTACGGAAGTTCCGGCGACGACCGGCACATGCTTGATCACCATCGTCTCCATATTGCGCCCGCGGATCAGCACATGGTAATCGATGACATTGCCGCTGGCATCCTGCACGGGCAGGGGATAGAGCGCAAAGCTACCATCCGGGCGTAGGACCGTCGAGCGCAAGGAGGCGTAGCGATGCTGATTCGAATCCAGAGCTTCCGCCTTGACCACGATGTTATAAGCACAGTTCGCCGCTGGCATTGGCTGGTTTTGGCTGTCGAGAGCGCATAATTGTGCAGCATTCACGGAGCCGGTGATCGCCCCCACTTGTGCCATGTCGAAATAGGTCAGCCAGGGATTGAGGATATAGCCGCGATTTTGCCCATGGTGATAGGCGACGACGGACTTGTTGAGGTTGACGTCGATAGCGAGATTGAGGTTGCTGCCGGCCAGGACATTGAAGGTCCCGCTCAAACGCAGACCAGCGGCGGCAAAGGGTACGTTCAGGGAGTATTCCACCCAACGCCCGTTCTCGTTGCGTTCGACCTGATCGTTCCACTGCAGTGCGTTGCCATTGGAATCCTGCATCGCCTGCGCGGAACCATCGAGAGCCATCGCTGGACCATCCAGGAACAGACGGATCTGTCGATAGGTGCCAACCGGTAGCTGTATCGAGCTGAAGACGTTCTGCAACTGGCCATTGGTCAGGGCCGCCAGATCGACGGTGACGGGCGCCGGCAACGTGTAGGTCTGCCAGGTATTGTCGCTCGCCGACCAGACCTGATTGGCATTGCTATGGAAGGCTATTTTTTTCACCGTCACCCAGACGTGACTGAAGTCACCAGGGGCGTCGGTCAATTGTACCGCCGCCGTGCTGGCGCCCGGGGTGGACGAACTCGAACCCCCACCACAAGCCGCCAAAAACGCCGACAGCCCGACCACCAAGACGCCTTGCGGCTTGATCCATGTTTTCACGTCTTTTCTCCAAGTCTGCAAAAATTCATTCTGTCGCTAGCCGACTTTCAATGGCCCTTTCCCCATGGCCTTTTCCTGACCACGCCACCACCCGCACGACACCTGCTAGCCGCTATGCCAGGGCCTCGCACGACGCCAAGATCATCTCTTATCGTGCCAAATCATCATGAATGGGAAATTTTCCCATGTCAAATATTTTCAAACATGGTAAGATGACCGGCAAGCGAATCCCATCGAGCTTTCGTCATGACCGAGCCCTCCTCCCGTGAAGCCGTCCTCGAGACCAGCGCCGCCCTGCTGCGACCCTGGCTGGACTGGCTGCTCGATCAGGGCGTGGCTTATGGCGTTCTGCAGGAGCGACTGAAGGACTGGATGCTGCAGGCGGCCTACACTCAATTGCAGATGCGCCAACTGCGCATCACCGACTCGGCACTCAGTCTGATCAGTGGCGTCCACCGCAAGGATGTGCGACGCTGGCGCGAGCACGCCCAGCAACTGCCATCGCGGCAGGGGCCGAGCCTGGCCAATCAGGTTTTCTCGCGCTGGCTGCATGATCCACAGTTTGCCGCCGTGACCCTGCCCCGCCATGGCAGTAGCGGCAGCTTTGAAGCCCTGGTGCAGAGTGTCAGCCGCGATGTGCATCCGCATAGCCTGCTCAATGAGCTGATCCGCCTGCGTCTGGTCGAACTCGACGGTGACGCGCAGGGCGATCAGGTACGCCGGCTGCGCGACACCTTCATTCCTCCGGCCGACAGCGCCGAGGCCTGGAGCATGCTGACCGGCAACCTCGCCGATCATGTGGCCGCCGTTGTCGAAAATCTACGCCGTGGCCCCACCCACCTCGAGCAAGGTGTCTTCGCCGAGCCCTTGAGCCAGTCTTCGATCGCGGAGCTTGATGCACTCTCGCGCCAGCTCTGGCAACAGGCACACCAGGCCATGCTCCGCCTCGCCACACACTGTCATGAGCGCGATCAGCAGCTTCCCGCAGGGGAAAAACGCTATCGCATGCGTTTTTCCACTTACTTCTACCATCAAGAGATCCCATCATGAAGCGCAGGATGCCGTGGCTTGCACTCCTTCTCACGCTCTGCTGCATGCTGATCGCCTGCGGTGGTGGCGGTATCGCCAGCTCCGGCGTCGGCTCCGGCGGCACGGGTAGTGCAGTGGGTCCGGTGACCGGCCTGGCCAGCATCGTTCTCGATGGTCAACAGGATTTCGACGATGCGCAGGCCGCTTTCTTGCGCAGTGACGCCAGCGGTATCGCCACCACCATCGCTGCGACCCAGCTACATCTCGGTCATCAGGCCAGCCTGCTCTTCAACGCACAGGGACAAGTCAGCACCGTCACCATTCAGGCACAGGCCGCCGGACTGCTCGATGGCCTCGACAGTTCGCAAAAGAGCTTTTCGGTCGATGGCATGCGCATCCTGACGGTTTCCACCCCGCAAGGCCACGGACCGATCACCACTTACCGAGGCATCGCCGATTTTTCCGGACTGCAATTGCAGCAGCCCGTCGAGGTCTATGGCAGTTATGGCGAGGATGCCCAGGGACCTTATCTGCTCGCCTCACGCGTCACCCTGCGTAGTCAGGACGGAGCCCACCTATGGACCGGTCGCATCCAGTCCCTGAGCGCGACGTCCCTGCAACTCTATGGTCAAAGCACGGCGATCGGCTTGGGCGCTCATGCCCGCATCGATCCAGCCGGCCTCAACCTGCAAGTCGGCGAACTGGTCACTCTGCACGCCGCCAGCGCCACCAGTCTGGTCGATGCCATCCATGTCTATGCACCGGACGCCAGCAGTACGAGCATCACCTTAGGCGGCGTCGTCTATGGCCTGCAATCGGGTGGCTCCTTCATGGTGCAAGGCATCACCGTCAACGCTGGCAGCCTCAGCCAGGGTGTGCAGAATGGCGACTTCGTCCAGGTCCAGGGCAGCATCAGCCAGCAACAGGTGCAGGCGCAAAGCGTGCAGGTATTGCAGGCTCTCGATCTCATGCCCGTCCTCAAAGGCAGCGTCACCCACTATGTGGGCCTGAACAGCTTCACCGTGCGCGGTGTCAGCGTCGACGCCAGCCAGGCGACGATCACCGGCACGACCCCTCTCGGCGAGAGGGCTTTTGTCGTCATCCACGGCAGCGTGCAGGGCAATATTCTGCAGGCCAATCAGATACAGGTCTTCAATCAGGCACCGGCCCTGGCCATCGTCGACCTCCGTGGCAGCCTGCAAGCGCTCGACAGCACACAGAACCGCCTGTCCCTGGCTGTCGCCGGTCAGACTTTGTCGATGCAGCTGGCCAGCCATCTCGTCGTTGCAGGCAGCAGCTTGAGCAGCCTCACCCCGGGCAGCTATGTCGAAGTCGAAGCGCAGCTGCAAAGCGATGGCAGCTATGTGATCAACAGCATCAGTCCGGCCCTCGCACCGAGCAACAGCAGCCAGATGCTGCAGACGCAGGGCGCCATCTACAACTACGACCCCATCCAGGGCAGCTTCATGCTCAACAACCTGACTATCCTGCTCAATGGCGTCCAGGCCACAGGCGGCAGCTTGAGTGATGGCGTCAATGTCGAAGTCGAATTCAGCGCCAGCCTGCCGCATCTAGCGCAAAGTATCAGCGTCGATCAGTAGATCTGGCGCTCGCACCAATAGCGCTGCGCCAGCGTGTATGCCGTCGCTTCATCCTCGGCACGCCCGAGGCTGAGCAAGGCGATGGCTACCGTGCCACAGACAGCTGCGACACCGTATTCATCGTGGCTGTCACCCCGCCATAAAGCCTGCAGATGCTTGGGATCGAGCGGCTCTTCGCTGCCATGGCGCTGTTCGAACAAGGCCGGCCATTCGGCATCCCAGAGGCGCCCAGCGCGCGTAGCGCTGATTCTGAGCAGGGCGTCGGGATTGCGCTCAGCCTCCCCCCCCTCGCCCTTGAACACGAGCGCGGACGACTGCTGCAGGGCGTGCAGAACAGCGCGATGGGTATCGCGATAAGCCGGATGGAAGATAGGTACCAGCATCGCCGTGGCACGCCCGGGATTGAGCAGGCGCACCAGGGAATGCATCGGTGATCGCACCCCGAGCAGATGACGCAACTGCAGCATCTGCGCCAGACGCGGCTGGATCGCTGACAAGTCGATACAAGCCCAGGAGTGGGCATCGACCTGAGCGGCGAGATCCTCCCAATGCGCAGCCCAAGGTAGCTGCAAGGTGTCGACGAGATCGCGCACCTGCAGCCGCTCTTCGACCGGCGCCGTGTGCAGTAAAATGCGTATCCCTTGCTGCGCCAGCAGGCGCGCGGCGAGCAGATACCAGGGCAGATGCTTGCGCTTGCCGGCATAGGCCGGCCAGTCGAGATCAAAGCTCAGCGTGCTCACCGGCAAGGCTGCGCGCGCGGCCAGCAGCATGCCGGTCAACTCATCCACCGATTCGCCCTTGACGCGCAGGAGCATGAGAAAGGCGCCGAGCTGCGCCGGATCGACCTGGCCGGCGAGAATCATGCACATCGCGCGCTCGGCTTCGTCACGATCGAGATCGCGCTGGCCGTGCCGGCCTTTGCCCAAAATACGCAGAAACTCGGCGAAAGGATGTTCTTGCATCATCGTGCTCACAGGCAATGTGGGGGTTTGGGCAGGCCCGCCCAACGGCAAAGCGTGCGCAGGCTCGGCGCCGGGATACACATAGCGAGCCGTACACTGTCATACGCCGGATCGAGTTCCTGCTGCAGAAAACGCATCCACGGACGCATACTCGGCGGATGCCCGAAACGCTCGTAATAACACCGCGCCAGCTGCAGCAGCCGCTGCGCTTCAGCATCGAGTTCATGCCCTTCGCTCTGCGCCTGGCGCCGTCCCCAGTCGAGATCCCAATCCGCCACCCAGGCGCTCTCCGGACTCATCACCAGCTCACACAGCGATCGAGCTGAGCGACGAGATCGACCCATGCCCGGTGATCGATCACCCGCACACCGGCAGGCGCCGGCAGACCGAGCAGGCACAGATCGTCGGCGAGTACAAACACTTCAGCGTCAGAAGGTGGCGACTGCAAGAGCGCATCAGCGAGCAATAACACCACATCACCTGCCTGCAAAGGCGGCAGGGGGCGTCCCGAAATCTGCAGATACAGGGTCTTCACCATAGCCACACCTCATCGTGCTCCTGCCACAACTGCGCCACCATCGCCGCATCGACAATCTGCCAGGGCGCCTCGACCTGCACAGGAAACTGGGGAGATGGCGACAGATACAGACGCTCGATGCCATACAGGGGCAAGGAAGCAAGCAACTTGCCGAGATGACGGCGTCCCTGGACCGGCGCTTGCGCCGCGCTCAGCATATGAACGGCGGCCTCCTGCAGGAGAATGCTGACCGGCTGCTCCATGAGCGCCATGACCAGGGCCAGATCCAGTCCTTCCTGCAGGGCTGTGTCGAGCATGGGTGAGGAACGAAAGATCAGCAAGGTCTTCATCGTGGCTCCCGGAACAGCAAGCGGCGATCAGCGTCAGCACTCGCCGCCACCCAGCTCGCCAGGCCCATCCAGACAAAACCGTCCGCCAGGCAGGAGGTCAGCACACCACGCCGCTCCGCTGCCGCCGAACAGACACCGAGTTCGACGCCGCGCTGCGCCAAAGCCTGCCAATGTCGCAAGGCCTGCCACTCATCTTCAGGGGGGGAGGCCTGCGCCAAGGCTTGATAGACACCATCGCCATAGAAAAAGACCAGGGGCACCCCCCCGCCCATCGACAGCAAGCTCTCACAAAAGCGCAGGGCGTGATAGGCGATGCTCCCCCCCGGTGGGACACCGACCATGACCGCCACCTGCAAACCTTGCGCCCTCGTCATGCTGACCCTGCTCAAGCTCGAACAATGCTGCTATGATAACGCACCCTGCGATCTACTGGGATCTGGAAGCTGGATGGACCACGCATGCGCTGGCGCCATCCCCTGAAATCCAGCTGATCGCGGCCAGCGTGATGACCCGCGCGATGGAGGTGTGCCAGAGTGGTTGAATGGACTGGTCTTGAAAACCAGCGACGGTTCCGCCGTCCGTGAGTTCGAATCTCACCGCCTCCGCCATTCATTGACGCCCAACACTTAGTTGGGCGTTTTTGTATCTGCTTATCCCCGACAGCATGCGCCTTTCAGTGCCACTCTGCGTGTACCACCGCCCCCCCAGACATCCCCCCATGCGATGCGTTTTTTCGCCCTGCTCTTAGGAAAGAGAGATCAACTTCTGTGCTTCAGCACAAGCACCCTGTTTTATGAACGACTCGTGCGCTCAAACCACAGCAACTGCAAACACACAGGGCTTGGCATATGGTCCTTGGTACGGTTGCGACATGGGGTCTAAATATCTATGCCCATGGTGTGATGACGACCAAATGTCACGGAAGCGTCATGGTGGCGAGTCATGATGACCTTGAAATATTCAGGCAACTCCCCTTTTTGACGTCACCGTGAGGTGTTCATGAGTATTCGTTCACGTATCATCCTTCTTGTCGTCATGTCTTTTCTAGCCATCATATTGATTGGTGGATTTTCTATCGTTGAATCTGATCAGAATGCCGCACAGGTGGCGACTGTAACCCAGAAGACCGTGCCCAGCACCCTGGCTTCTGCGGATTTGGTTGCACGCCTCAAAGATGTACAGTTGGCGGCCATGACCCTGATGACGGCTCCCGACGACTCCACCACCCTTCAGGCACGTACCGATCTTGATACAGCACGTCAGGCCCTTAAAAAGGCTCTTGATCTGCAGATTCAAGAAGCCATTGGCACGACTCAGAAGAATCTTACTCGGGAAGCCAGTGAGGCACTTTCTGATTATTTCAAAGCGATTGATGAAACCTTGTCTTTCAAAAAACAAGGCCATAATGATATAGCGCAGGCCAATTTTTTTGGCAATGTTGCGCAATACCAAATGGTTCTGCAGCAAATTGTTGATACCTTGCGCGTTGAAAAGAATCGAAGCAATGATAAGGCCATCCAAATACTCAATAAGAATTTACATGTCACCACGCTCCTCGTCTCTTGGGTAACAGGATTAAGCACGATTCTTCTCGGGCTCTTGAGCATGATTTTATACCGGAAAATTGCACAACCCATCGGTCGGATGCAGGCGATGATGAGTGCGATTGCCGAGCAACAAGACTTCAGTCGACGGCTTCCCGTCGAACGCCACGATGAAATAGGACGTTCGATCGCGGCGTTTAACACGATGCTGACTAAAATCGAAGAGCGTTCAACCTTGCTGCGGATCAAGACACACGATATGCAGACCATGCTGCAGCACATGCCGCAGGGTATTCTTACAGTCACACAAGGCAATATTGTACATCCGGAATTTTCTGCATTTTTGTCTTCAATTTTAGAAACAGAGGCTATTGCGAATTGTCCTCTGATGGACCTGATGTTTCGCGACACGACACTCAGCTCGGATGTGTACGCACAGATTGAAACCATTACGTCGACATGTCTTGGCGAAGACGCAATCAACTTTGATCTCAATGCGCATTTGCTGGTCGGTGAAATTGAACGTCATATGCCCGATGGGCGCGTCAAGATTCTTGATCTGAACTGGTCGCCGATTGTCGGAGAGGATGGTTGCATCGATCGTTTGATGATTTGCGTACGCGACGTGACCGAGCTGCGCAAGCTGGCATCGGAAGCACGAGAACAACGTCGCGAACTAGAAATGATTGGCGAGATTTTGGCGATCACCCAAGAGAAATTTCACGAATTTATTCAAAACTCTCTGCGTTTAGTTGATGATAATGAGCAGATTATCCGCCAGCATATTGAGGCTCACTCAGAGATTATTAATAATCTTTTCCGTAACATGCATACGGTCAAGGGTAATGCACGGACTTATGGACTAAAAAATCTAACATCTATCGTGCATGAAGCCGAGCAGATGTACGAGGGACTTCGCACAGTGCCTCCGACCATTGTCTGGGATCAGACCATGCTTCTTGATGAACTGGCCATGGTTCGTGCTTTTATTGAGCGTTATGCCCGGATCAATGAAGTCAGCCTGGGGCGCAAAGGCCCAGGGCGGAGAGGGAGTGTTGAGCGCTATTTGATGGTTGATAAGACTGAGATTGCAGAAACCCTGCAGAGATTGGAGAGAATTAACGTTGCCAACGTCCATGAGCTAATTGCAGCCCGCGATGCCGTTCATAAGACTCTACGTCTCTTGGGAACAGAGCCCCTTCAGGAAATTCTTCGCGGCGTGATTGATTCATTACCATCGTTGGCTCAGGAATTGGGCAAATATCCGCCGGTGGTGCGTATTGAGGACCATGGCTTTGTCGTACGATCACAACTTTCTGGGCTATTGAAAAATGTGTTTATGCATCTTTTGCGCAACGCTTTAGATCATGGCCTGGAATCTACGGATGAGCGTCGCCAGCAAGGAAAATCTGAGCAGGGCACTATTGTGATTGAATCTATGGTTGAGCAAGGGGTATTTCGTCTGGTCATCCATGACGATGGGCGAGGCTTGGCATTGTCCCGGATCAGAAAGCGCGCTGAAGAAAAAGGCTGGCTGAAAAGCGAAGAACTGGCCAGTGATCAAAACATCGCTGAAATGATTTTTCGACCAGGATTCTCAACGGCGGATAAGGTCACGGAAGTGTCTGGGCGGGGTGTTGGCATGGACGCAGTCAAGGACTTTCTCAAACGCGAACATGGCGCTGTAGAACTGGTTTTCACGGACCTGCACGAAGGATCAGAATATCGTACATTCGCTCTATATATCACTCTGCCGGCACAATACGCTGTATCACGTGAGTCTTCGCCTGGGCCAAAGTAGGCCTCCAGCCTAGGCAGCAGGCCAGACGCCCTGGCCATGCACTCACGCTGCAGCCAAGTGACGCAATTTCGACACTTGTCGACGCTGGCCGGTCGGCATGGCGGTGAACACAGCCGCCATCTGACCATGGTAGATAGGCACAATCTGCGGGACGATGGATGTCACTGTACATCCCGCTCAGCCAGCAATGAAGGCTTGCAGGCAGGACTGCAGCCAGACATCGGCGTCAGCCACAACGCTGAAGAATTCGACCAAACGCCCTTCATACAGCGGCCGCAAGGCGATTTCCATGACGGCGGCCCCCTCCGTACCTGGCGGATAAACCCAAGCCGTCGCCACTCTCTGACGATTCACTGGGCGGGCGAGATCTTCCTTGATCATGGCCAGTGCCTGCGGACTGCAGAGAGCCGAGCGCCGAACCACCAGCATGCTCACCCAGGGGCGGGAAAAGTCGACCTCCGTCACCTGCTCCAGGCGTTGCTGTGCCTGATGCACAAACTCGGGATTCCACGGGCCTTCAAAATAGCGATAGATCGTTTGCCCCTGTACGCAAAGATCGAGAGCCCCGTGCGGAGTAAAACGCGATACCATAACGAAATTCCAATCATCGACGTCCTTGATCATCCAAGGAAGCCTGCCCTCATCCCTCATGAAGGCAGGTGATACACCTCCGGCGCAAGCCGGAGGCGTCAGCGATCACTCACCGGCGCCTTGCTGCAGCAGCTGCTGGCCATTGGCGGTGATGATGATCTTGGCTTGCGCCTGCAGGGCATTGACGAGATCGGCCTCGTTCTGCGCCGACATCGCCTTGTCCATCATGCTCGTCACCTGGGCAGGATCGAGATGGCTGGCGCTGGCAGGCTGATCATGCACGGCGCGCAGAACGATGAGAGCGTTCGCTGCCGCCAGCGGCACCGCCTGCACGCTCGGCTTGCCATTCGGGCGCTGCGTCCAAAAGATGGCGCGCAGCAGCTCCGGATCGGGCAAGGCCGTGGTCCGGGTGATGCCATCCTGATGCACCCAATGCGCACCGAAGGACTGAATCTGGGCGGTGATGTCCTGCCCGCCCTGCACCGCTGTCGCCCACGTCGCCACCTGTGCCTTGGCGGCGGTAGCTTCGGCCTGGGCCAGCAAAGTGGCATGGATGGCTGCACTCGCCTGTGCCAGGGTGCGCTGATAGGCCGGCTGATGCTGAGCCAGATGCACCCAGACGACATCATCCTTGTTCAGCTCGACAGCTGCCGAGTTCTTGCCATCTTTGAGGATGTCATCGGAGAAAGCGGCCGCACGCACCTTGGCAGAGCTGGCGATACCCTCACCTTGCGTAGCGCTGAACAGGGCGGTCGCTTGCACGGGCAGATGATATTTGGCAGCCGGATCCTTGAGATCGGCGGCCTCATACATGTCATCATTGATCGTATTGACCTGTTCGGCAAATTTCTGCGCGGCTTTCTGCTCGCGCACCTGCTGGCGCAGCTGATCGGCGATGCTCGTCAAGGGCGGTACCTTCGGTTCTTCGATGGCGACAAGCTTGATCAGATGGTAGCCGAAGCGTGTCTTCACCGGCGCTGACACCTGGCCGGGCTTGAGCGAGAAGAGGACCTGATCGAACTCGGGCACAAATTCACCGCGTGGCACCGTTCCGAGATCACCACCGCTGGCCACCGAGCCCTCATCCTGGGAATACTCACGCGCCAGTTTCTCGAAGTTCGCGCCAGCGGCGAGCTGCGCGGCGATCGATTGAATCTTGGCGAGAGCCTGTGCCGCCGTCGTCTTGCCGTCGACCTTGATCAGGATATGTTCGGCGTGGCGCATCTCCTTGCCGGACTGCTCCTTGGTGAAATCAGCATAAGCCTTTTGCAGGTCATCATCACTGACTTGGACCTGAGTCAGAAAATCGCTCTTACGCAGCTCGACGTAGGACAGCGACACCTGTTCAGGCGCAACAAAATCTTTCAGGTGCTGCTGGTAGTAGCTCTGCATCTGCGCCGCGCTGATCGTTACCCGTGCAGCCATGGCATGATTCGGCAGGATGAGATAATCAGCATCGCGCGACTGACTATCGAGAGCGAGCAGACGATTCACCTCATCAGGTGTCACGAAACCTGCTGCCAGACCGGACTCCAGCTGCGACAAGGTGCCGCCGATGGCGATATCCTGCAACAGCCCCTGCTCGGTATAACCGCGCTGCTGCAGAAACCGGTTGAAGGTCGTAGCGTCGAAATGACCGTCCTTCTGGAACACCGGCTGACTACCGAGCATCTGCCAGGCGAGGGACTGCGGGAAGTCGAGGCCGATGGCACGCGCCCCCTGCACCTCGAACTGTCGATGCGTCAGGGCATCCATCACCTGCTGACGCAACTTCTTGCTGTCGAGCTGCGACGGATCGGCATCCGGCCCCATCTTTTCCAGCATCGCCTGACGCTGCTGCTGAAAGATCTGCTCGAATTCATGGCGGTCGATTTTCTCGCCATTGACCGTAGCGATCGTGTTGTCATGCCGGGCGCTGGTGAAATAGCTCTCGATGCCAAAAAACATGAAAGGCACCATCAACAAGGCCAGCAAGGTGTAACCGAGCCAACCGCGGATCATCTCACGAAACTTTTCCATAGACCTATCCATGCCGATTCAAAAAAAAACGCACCCTGTCGGTGCGCTTCTTGTCGCGATGCGGGCCACCGTCGGACCCGCCTTGACGATTTGACCGCCCGATCAAGCGTTGAGCGCGTCTTTGAGACCCTTGCCCGGCTTGAACGAAGGCGCCTTGCTGGCAGCGATCTTGATTTCCTTGCCCGAACGCGGATCACGACCGGTGCGCGCCGCACGCTCTTTCACCTGAAAGGAGCCAAAGCCCACCAAAGTCACCGAGTCACCACTCTTCAGCGCCCCGGTCACCGCGCCAATCAAGCCATCAAGGGCACGACCCGCGTCCGCCTTGGACAGTTCGGCACTTGCTGCAATTGCATCGATCAGTTCAGACTTGTTCACATCTATCCCCTTAGCTGGATATCGGCTTGTTATATTCTGTGGACTCTCAGCACGAGTGAACGTGGCGAGGGCGGAGCTGCATTTTATACCCGCCATGCCGCGAAGCTGTCAAGATGACAGCATGAACGGCGTGGCCTGAGCGACAAATTCAATGCGTTTTGAGACGTTCATCATCGTTCTCGACCACAGGTGCTGTCGCTTCGACCGCCAGGGTCTCCTCAGGCAAAGCCTGCAGGGGATGCACGAGAGCATGCGCCAGTACCTGATCGATCCACTTGACCGGATGAATGAGCAGATCCTGCTTGATGTTGTCCGGCACCTCCTTGAGGTCACGCATGTTCTCCTCAGGAATGAGCACTTCCTTGATCCCGGCACGATGTGCCGCCAGCAGTTTCTCCTTGAGTCCACCGATGGGCAGAACCTGACCGCGCAAAGTGATCTCTCCGGTCATGGCGATGTCGGCGCGCACGGCGATACCGGTCAGCACCGAGACGATGGCGGTGCAGATGGCGATGCCGGCGCTCGGGCCATCCTTGGGCGTCGCGCCTTCCGGGATGTGAATATGCAGGTCGCGATTTTCATGTAGGGTCAGAGGAATGCCGAGGAGGCGTGAACGCGCGCGCACCACCGTGCTCGCCGCCGAAATCGACTCCTGCATGACGTCACCGAGAGAGCCGGTCTTGAGCACCCGCCCCTTGCCCGGCGTCGCCACCGCCTCGATGGTCAGGGTGTCGCCGCCCACCGCCGTCCAGGCCAGGCCCGTCACCAGGCCGATCTGATCCTCCTCCTCCGCCCGACCAAAGCTGTGCCGACGCACACCGAGATAGTCCTCGAGTTGATCGACGCCGACGCCGAGACTGCCTTGCTGCGGCGACAAGGCCGCCGACTTGACCACTTTGCGGCAGATCTTGGCGATCTCGCGTTCGAGCGCACGCACACCTGCTTCGCGGGTGTAGTAGCGGATCATCGCACGCAGCGCTTCATCGTCGACGCTGAGCTCGCCGGCGCGCAAACCATTTTTTTGCAACTGCTTGGGCAGGAGATAGCGCCGCGCGATATGAATTTTTTCATCCTCGGTGTACCCGGGGATGCGTATGACCTCCATGCGATCGAGCAAGGGACCGGGAATATTCATCGAGTTGGCGGTACAGATGAACATGACCTCGGAGAGGTCGTAGTCGACCTCGAGGTAGTGATCGTTGAACGCCTTGTTCTGCTCAGGATCGAGGACCTCGAGCAGAGCTGAAGCGGGATCACCGCGCATATCGACGCCCATCTTGTCGACTTCATCGAGCAGGAACAGCGGATTCCGCACACCGACCTTGCTCAGCCTTTGAATCAGGCGCCCCGGCATGGAACCGATATAAGTGCGCCGGTGACCGCGAATCTCCGCCTCATCGCGCACACCGCCGAGCGCCATACGCACAAACTCACGATGCGTGGCACGCGCGATGGACTGCCCGAGAGAGGTCTTACCCACTCCGGGCGGACCGACCAGACACAGGATGGGGCCCTGCATGCGTTTGACCCGCCCCTGCACCGCGAGATACTCGAGGATGCGTTCTTTCACTTCATCGAGACCATAGTGATCGCGATCGAGGAGTTCACGCGCCGCCTTGAGGTCGATACGCACACGGCTGCGCTTTTTCCAGGGCACCTGCAGCATCCAGTCGATATAGCTGCGCACCACCGTCGCCTCGGCTGACATCGGCGACATCATGCGCAACTTGCGCATCTCGGCATCGACCTTCTTGCGCGCCTCGACCGGCATGCCCGCCGCTTCGATGCGCGACTGCACATCCGCTAGTTCATTATGGCCCTCGTCGAGCTCACCCAGTTCCTTCTGAATGGCCTTCATCTGCTCATTGAGATAGTACTCGCGCTGGCTCTTTTCCATCTGCTTTTTGACGCGGCCACGAATGCGCTTCTCGACCTTGAG
>JAKBFV010000065.1 GCA_021833365.1 Pseudomonadota bacterium
GAAGAAGGATCTCTTTCTTGAGCTGTTTGCCCTGCTCTTTGAGATCCTCTCCAAGGCGCGCAAGGAAGGACTGATGTCGATCGAGGCCGATATCGAGGACCCGCACGCTAGTCCCATCTTCAGCAAGTACCCCAAAGTGCTGGCGGATCATCATGTCGCCGACTTCATCACCGACTATCTGCGCATGATGGTCAGCGGCAATCTCAACGCCATGGAGATGGAGTCCTTGATGGATATGGAAATCGACACGCATCATGTCGAAGGCCATGCTCCCATCCATGCCGTCCAGGGATTGGCCGATGGTATGCCGGCTTTTGGCATCGTCGCTGCCGTCATGGGGGTGGTGCACGTCATGGAATCCTTGTTCCTGCCACCGACACAGCTGGGCGAACTCATCGCGCACGCTCTCGTCGGAACCTTTCTCGGTATCCTGCTCTCGTATGGTTTTGTCGCTCCCATCGCCTCAGCCATGACACATCGTTTGGAAGAGGATACGGTGGTCTACCGTTGTATCAAGTTGGTCTTGCTCGCCAGTGTCAATGGTGTCGCCCCGCAAGCGGCCATGGAGTTTGGGCGCAAAGCCCTGTTCTCGCCGGATCGTCCTTCATTTGCCGAGCTTGAAGAACATCTCAAGCAGGCGCGTGGTAAGTAGAGGGCGCGGCGATGAGTATCGATCCTGGACGTCCTATCGTCATCAAGCGGATCAAGAAAGTCAGCGGTGGTCATCATGGCGGCGCTTGGAAGATCGCTTATGCCGACTTCGTCACCGCGATGATGGCGTTTTTTCTGCTGATGTGGCTGCTTTCATCGGTCAATAAAGCCAAGCTGCGTGGCATCGCCGAATACTTTTCGACGACCGTGCAGGCAGCCATGTTCAACAGTGAAGGCACGGGTAATCGTGAAAGCGTCATGGACGGTGGCGGTAAGGATCTGTCGCGCCCGAGTGGCGATTCCGAGAAGAAGATCACCGAGGTTCCCAACACCCACGGCAATAAGGCACCACGCGCCCTGGAATCGGATGATGCCAAAAAAATCCAGCAGAAACAGCAACAGAAGATCGAGCAGCAGCAGCTGCAAAAGCTACAAAAACAGATCGAAAAAACCATAGAGATCAACCCTGACCTCTCGCGACTGAAGTCGCAGATCACCCTGAGCATGACGCCGGAGGGGCTGCGTATCCAGATCATGGATCAGAAAAATCGCCCCATGTTTGCCAGTGGTTCGACCGAGATGCAGCCTTACTCGCGTGAGTTGATGCATGAGATCGGTCGCCTGCTCAACAATGTCCCGAATCAGATCAGCATTTCCGGGCATACCGACGCTTCACCTTATGGCGGTGATCATGTCGGTTATAGCAACTGGGAGCTGTCTTCCGATCGCGCCAACGCCTGCCGCCGTGAACTGCTCCTAGGAGGCATGCAGCCGGCCAAGGTCTTGCGTGTGCAAGGTCTGGCGGATGCCGTTCCCTATGACGTCGATAATGTTTTCGATCCCGCTAACCGTCGTATCAGCATCATCGTGCTCAATACCCAGACGCAGCAGGCCATCCTCGCCGGTATCGGCAAAGACGGCATGAGTCTGCAGCAGCTGCAGGCGCATCCCTGAGCCATGTCACGACTGCTCGCCTGGGTGTTGTTGCAAGGCGTGCTCTGGCTGTTGCTCGCTCTCACCTCCTGGTCGTGGCAGAGCCAGGTGCTGGTGCAGATCGTTCTCGTACAAGCCCTTTTGATCGGGTACCGTTTTGGTGAGCGTTGCTGGCATCTGGGATTGTCCCTAGCGGTGGCTGCGGCGGGTACATGGGCGCTACCGCCGGCTCTTTATCTGGGGATTTTTTTGCTGCTTTGGTTCATCTTCGGTCGTGTTGATCGTGACCGTGTGCCCTTTTATCTCAGCTCGCGGCACTCTGTCGACATTCTCGCGCCGCAGCTGCCCGCGGGTGCGCGTTTTGTCGACTTGGGGTGCGCGACGGCGGGCTTGCTCATTGCTCTGGCGCAACGACGGCCAGACGTGCACTTCGCCGGTGTCGAACAGTCCTGGTTCTGGTCTTCTGTAGCGCGCTGGCGTTGCCGTCGTCTCGACAACTGCCGCATTGAGCGTGGTGATCTGTGGCATCATTCGCTGTCCGAGGTCGACCTCGCTTATGCTTTCTTATCGCCTGCGCCGATGGCGGCGTTGTGGCGCAAGGCCTGTGCCGAGATGCCGCCAGGCGCGCGCCTGATCAGCAATACTTTCACGGTTCCCGATCAAACCTGCAGCGCGCGCTGGCCTCTGCCGGGGGGGCGTTTGCAGACGGCGCTGTATGTTTACCAGATTCCACCCATGCCCCCTGAATCTGTCGCGCCGAGCTCGGCGATCGAGCCTGTCGTCGCCGGCCATTGGGGCACGGATGCGACGGCTCATCGATCTGCCCAGGCCGTGGCTACTTGTTCAGCATCTTGATCCAGCATCGGGTCTGGCCTGCATCATCGGCTCTTCATCATGGCCTTGACGCCGGTGCCGGTAAGGGCTGAGCACCGATGCTGGTCATGAGACGGTTGATCACATCGATCTGCATGAGCTCATCATCATCGAAAGTATCAAGCTGCTGGCCTTGTGCGTCGATCAAGACGATCTTGCTGGTATGCTGGAACTGGCCGTCGGCGCGACGATGCCAGCTGATGCCTAGTACGGCTGCGAGCATGCCGAGGTCGCCCTTTTCGACGCGTGCCAGGGTGAACAGGGGGGCCTGCAAGTGGCGCTCTGTGGCGAGTTGGTGCAAGCGCGCCGTGGTGTCGTGCCGGCTATCGAAGCTGATCAGCAAGACCTCGGGCTGTGGGCGCCCCTGGTGGATGAGGGATTTTTGTAGATGCCGTAAAGAAGCTATCTGCATCGGGCAGGCTTGCGTGCAAGAAGCATAAAACATGGCCAAGAGATAAGGATGACCAGCGCGGCTGGCAAAACTGAAACCTTGTCCATCTTGGTCGCTCAGTTGCAGTGGCGGCAAGGTATAAAGCGAGGGGGACGACAGCGCCTGCGCGGTGATGATCAGCAGCGTGACGCACAGGCTTAAAAGATATCGTGGCATCAAGGTGTGCTCCGTGGGCGGACACAACGAAAGGTGATCAGGCGATCGCCCTGGCTGAGATCACGCGACTGTAAGGCGCTGGCGCGCAGGATGAGCGCGTAGTCTTGTCGGCGGTAGAAGGCGAGGGCGGCACCGCCGCACAGACTGAGGCTGCTACCCGTCTCAGGAGCGCGCGTGTCGGCAGCCGGGAAGAGTGCCGCTTGATCATCCAGCCATTCCCATAAACCGTCATAGAGGCCATGGATGCCCTGCACCGTCGTATGCATTTGCGCGCGCGTCGCGATGCGCCCGGTAGTGCGCGCGAGAATGCGCTGTAAATGCGCCGCATCCATGCGTGCATCCTGCTGATCACGGCTGGCGGCGGCAGCGTACTCCCATTCGAACCAGGTGGGCAGACGCGCATGTTCGCTGGCGCAATAAGCGCGCGCTGCAAACCAGCTGACTTCGGTGACTGAGCGCTGCTTGGCGCCAGGGTGGGGGGCACGATCGGCCTGCGGCCAGGCGGAAAGATAAGGTGGAGTGGCGAGCAGGGGCGAGACACGGTCACGCCGCCAGCGGCGATGATGGCGCAGAAAATTTTCCATCTCGCTCTCACTCACCGGCCAGGCACGCATATCGAAAGCGGCGATGTCGGGGGTCTCTGGACGGCCTTGTGGGCCGGCCAGAGCGCTGACGAAAGAACCACCTTGCAGCCGGACGTAAAGAGGCTCGTCGGCGTGGGTCACGGTCAGTGCCAAGAACCCGACGAAGGCGAGCACAATGCCTTGTGTCTCACGGCTGGGCTTGACGTACCTTGCTGACCTCGGCGCTATCGATACTGCCGCCGCGGTTGTTGAAGCTGTTGAGGACATAGGTCAACACTCCAGCGATCTCATCATCGCTCAGCTGTGGTCCGAAAGCGGGCATCTGTGACTCATAACCGGTATTGTTGACGGTGATGTGGCCACTCAATCCGTGTAAGACGATGGAGATAGCGCGATGCGGATCGCTGTTCAGATAATCCGACATGGCCAAGGGCGGAAAAGCGCCGGGCAGCCCCATGGCGTTGCCCTGATGGCAGGCGGAACAGATCTGTGTGAAGACACGCTTGCCGATGGCCATGGGATCATGGGCAGCGCTGGGCAGGGGAAGCGCTGCCGGCTTGGTATTTTGGCCATGATAGAGGTCAGGACGGGCAGGACCATCGACGCGTAACTGTGCCAAGGCTCCTTTCATAAAGGCGCGGGTGATGGCGTGGTCGACGAGCAGATAAGTACCGGGGACGAGCGTGGTCAGCTCGATGGTGCTGGCATCGCCAGGCGGAATCAGGGTCGTCTGCACATTATGGTTGACCAGACTACCACCTTCACTACTGACGCTGTCGAAGATCTGGCCGATGATGTGGAAGCTTGAGCTCAGGTTCGGGCCGCCATTGCCGACGAACAAGCGCACATGCTCGCCTGTTTTGCTATACAGGGCATGCTCGCCGCTGAGGGCATTTTCGCGGCCATTGAACAGAACATAGGTAGGACGTTCATCGAGCAGTTTCTGTGTATCGAAGTTCTGCAGTCCGGGATCGTGGTAATGTCCCTGGGTGTAGAAATCGCCTTGCATGACATAGTACTCGCGATCGACCTTGGGTAAGCCGGCAGCGGGTTCAACCAGGATGGTGCCATACATGCCATTAGCGATGTGCATAGGCACGGGGGCGGTGGCGCAATGATAGACGAACAAACCGGGGCGCATGGCCTTGAAAGTGAGGATGCTCTCGTGACCGGGGTTGGTCACCGTCATCGCAGCACCGCCACCCGGCCCCATGACAGCGTGCAGATCGATGTTGTGCGACATGTGCGAATGCGCATCATTGCTCAGATGCAATTCGACGGTGTCACCTTCGCGGACGCGGATCATCGGACCTGGAACGCTGCCGTTGAAGGTCCAGAAGTCATAGCGGACGCCATCCGCCAGATCCATGACCTTTTCTTCGGTGCGCAAATGCACGACGACGGTGGTGGGGGTGTGGCGGGTGATCGGCGCTGGGACGGCTGGTGGCGCGACCAGAGCCTCTTCGATGACGCCAGACGAAGGCTCGGCATAAGCGCTGAAGGCACAGGCCATGAGGCCGAGCAGAAGGCAAGGGTACGGACGAAAACCGAACATGGCGGAACTCCCGGAGAATAGCGTTGGGTCAGATTATAACATGCATTATACATGCATATTGACATGGGTCATGCACGCATCGCGATGCCCTACCGACGCTATAAAACTTGTGTCATATTCGACCACGACGTGCATGAAAGTGTTGTTGATCTCGGCGCGCGCGATGTCTGGGGGGAGCGATGAAAATGTCCATGCGTACCCGGCTGGTTCTCATCTTATTGCCGGCGCTGATCATCGCGCTTCTGCTCTGGCGCGAGCGCGCTCCGGCCCACACCGACGTGCTGCATCTGTATGGCGATGTCGACATCCGTGAAGTCGATCTCGCTTTTCGGCAAGGCGGGCGTTTAGCGGCGATGCTGGTCGATGAAGGCGATCAGGTTCATGCCGGCCAGCTGCTGGCAACCCTCGATGCGACGCCCTTGCGTGAGGCCCTGCTGGCGGCGCGCGCGACGACTGCCCAGGCGCAGGCACAGCTGCTCGTCCTCGAACACGGCAATCGCCCGCAGGAGATCGCTGCTGCCCGGCAGGAAGTAGCGCAGGCGCAGGCGGTCGCGGTCAATGACGCTCATGAATATCAACGTCAACGCCTGTTGCAGACAGATGGCACGAGCAGCTTGCGCCAGATCGAGGCGGCGCGCGCCAGTCGTGATGCCGCACAGGCGCAGTGGCGGGCCGATGTCGAAAAGTTGAATCTGCTGCTGGCCGGTGCCCGGCGTGAGGACATCGCTGCCGCCCGTGCCCGCTGGCAGGCAGCGCAGGCGACGCAGGCGCAGGCGGCGACGGCCTTGGCCGATACCCGTCTCTATGCACCGGCGGATGCACAGGTGTTTTCGCGAGTCCTCGAGCCCGGCAGTATGGTGGCACCGAACACGCCGGTCTATATCCTCAGCCTGCGCCAGCCGGTCTATGTCCGCGCCTATGTTGGCGAGAGCAATCTTGCCTACATGCAGCCTGGGCGTGCGGTATGGGTTACGCATGATGGTAGTCAGCGGCGCTATGCCGGCCACATCGGCTTTGTCGCGGCACGCGCCGAATTCACGCCGAAGACGGTCGAGACCCCGGATCTGCGCACCGATCTCGTCTATCGCATCCGTATCAGCATCGATCAGCCCGATGCCAGTCTGCGTCAAGGGATGCCGGTCAGCGTCGATGTACCCCTGGGACGTGGCCGCCATGGACACTGATGAGGTCGCTATCGATCTCCTCGACGTCAGCAAGTCCTTCTTTGGCAGGGAAGTGTTGCGCGGTATTTCGGCGCGCCTGCGCTATGGTCAGCTCACCGGCATCGTAGGTCCAGATGGGGCCGGCAAGACGACCTTGCTGCGCTTGCTGGCCGGCTTGTTACAGGCAGAGCAGGGAAAGATCGTCATCGCTGGTCAGGATGCGCGCACCTCGACTGAGACGATGCATGAGCTGATCGGCTATATGCCGCAACGTTTTGGTCTCTATGAAGACCTCAGTGTCATCGATAATCTCATCCTCTACGCCAACCTGCGTGCCATGAATCGCCAGCAGAGCGCCGCGATGTTCCAGCGCTTGCTCGCCTTCACCCGGCTGCAGCCTTTTCAGCATCGTCGCGCCGGGCAATTATCGGGTGGCATGAAGCAGAAGCTGGGGTTGGCCTGTGCCCTCATGGGGCAGCCACGGGTGCTCCTGCTCGATGAGCCTGGAGTCGGCGTCGACCCGGTCAGCCGCCAGGAATTATGGGCCATGGTGCAGGATCTGACGCACAGTGGCATGGCGGTCGTCTGGTCAACGGCTTATCTCGATGAGGCCGAGCATTGTCAGCACGTCCTGCTGCTGGACTCTGGACGCCTGCTCTATCAGGGGGCGCCGCAGGATCTTACCGAGCGCCTGCAGGGGCGCAGCTATCGCATCCCTTGTGCTCCCGGCGAACAAAGACGTCTGCTGACGGCGGCGCTAGGCTCTGCAGCGATCAGTGATGGGGTGATCGAAGGTGAGGCGGTGCGCATCGTCTTGCGTCAGGAGGCGAACCTGCAGGATCTGTCCGGGCTGTCCATGCCGGCTTCACCACAGTCCACACCAGCGCGTTTCGAGGACGCTTTCGTCGATCTGCTCGGAGGTCATCCGGGCGGACATTCTCGCCTGGCGGAACATTACCAGCCCTTGCCGGCGCGAGCGGAGGCGACGGTCAGTTGCCGCAATCTGGTACGTCGTTTCGGTGATTTTACCGCCGCCGAGGGGGTCGATTTCGAGATTCATCAAGGCGAGATTTTTGGCTTGCTCGGCCCCAATGGTGCGGGCAAGTCGACGACCTTTCGCATGCTCTGTGGGCTATTGCGCCCGACCTCCGGGGAAGCCCGGGTGATGGGCTTGGATCTGCGTCAGACGAGCCATGCAGCGAAGCGCCAGCTCGGCTATATGGCGCAGAAATTCTCTCTCTATGGCCTGTTGTCGGTGCGCCAGAATCTCGAGTTTTCAGCCGGTGTCTATGGTCTGGAGGGGCGCGACAAAGAGGAGCGTATCGATGAGATGGTCAGCATCTTTCAGTTGCAGGAGCATCTGGCGCACTCACCTGAGCAGCTTTCCCTCGGGGTCAGGCAAAGGCTGGCTCTGGCTTGCGCCTTGATGCATCGCCCCGCTGTCCTCTTTCTCGATGAGCCGACCTCGGGCGTCGATCCACTCACCCGTCGCGAGTTCTGGGGGCATATTTATGGTCTGGTGCAAAAGGGGGTCAGTGTCCTGGTCACGACGCACTTTATGGAAGAAGCGGAGTATTGTGACCGTGTCGCCTTGATGTACCAGGCGCGGGTGATCGCTCTCGATAGCCCGGATGCGCTCAAGCGCAGCGTCGCCGATGCGCATTGGCAGGACCCCAGCATGGAGCAAGCCTTCATTCGCCTGATCGCCGCCGCGGATGCGGCCAGGGCGAAGGTGGGAACATGAACACATCCAGCAAGTCACGCTCTTCTTTCGATCGGCAACGGCTATGGGCGCTGGTGCGCAAGGAGTCTCTGCAGATTCGTCATGATCCTTCGGTGTTCATGATCGCTGTGCTCCTGCCGATCCTGCTGCTGTTTCTGTTCGCCGATGCGGTCTCTCTCGATATCCGTCATCTCCCCATCGGCGTGGTACTGAAGAGCGATAGCCCAGCGGCCCATTCTCTTGCCGCTGCCTTGAGCGCGGGCCCCTATCTGCAGGTGCACCCCTGGCGTTATCGTCGGCAGGCCGATGCAGCCCTAGTGGCCAGTCAGGTACGCGGCTACGTCGTCATTCCGGAAGACTTCGACCACGCTTTGGTGACCTATCCCCTACGCCCCATTGCCGAGGTCGTCAGTGACGGATCACAGCCGAATACCGCCAACTTTGCTGCCTCTTATGCCACGCAGATCATCGCCACCTGGTGGGCGGGGCACAACGATGCAGCGCCACGGCTCTCCTGGCAGCCGCGTTTCTGGTTCAATGAGGAAGTCGAGAGTCGACGTTTTCTTCTGCCTGGGGCGCTCGCCATCGTCATGACCATCATCGGCACTTTGCTCAGCGCTCTGCTCGTGGCGCGGGAGTGGGAGAGGGGAACGATGGAGGCCTTGATGGCGACGCCGGTCTCGGTCGCCGAGATCCTGCTCGGTAAACTGCTGCCCTATTTCGCTCTGGCCATGCTGGCGATGCTCATCGGTGTCGGATTGACGGTCTTCGTCTTTGCTGTGCCCCTGCGCGGATCCTTGCCCGCCCTGCTACTGTTGACCGCCGTCTTTCTTTTGCCGGCCTTGGGGCAGGGCCTGCTCATTTCCGTGGTCAGCAAGAATCAATTCGTCGCTGCGCAGCTGGCGCTGCTGTCGGGTTATTTGCCGGCTTTCATGCTGTCGGGCTTTCTGTTCGAAATCGATTCCATGCCCTGGCCCATACGTATGCTCACCCATATCGTCGCAGCGCGCTATTTTGTCGATGCGCTGCAGACACTTTTTCTGACGGGTGACGTCTGGGCGCTCTTGCGTCCGGATATTCTGGCCATGCTCGTTCTCGGTCTGGTTTTTTTCCTCTTGGCGCGGCGCAAGCTGCACAAGAGCCTGGAGTGAGGGTATGAGTCTCATCGCAGCGCCATTACGAGCTCTCATCCGCAAAGAATTTCTCAGTATTCTGCGCGACCCGAAGACGCGCGTCGTCCTGATCGTGCC
Source organism: Pseudomonadota bacterium (assembly GCA_021833365.1). Taxonomy (GTDB): domain Bacteria; phylum Pseudomonadota; class Gammaproteobacteria; order Pseudomonadales; family Moraxellaceae; genus JAJZHK01. Next base: position 9,340 of record JAKBFV010000065.1, read on the forward strand.
ACCTTTGGTGCAACTGCTGATCTTTTCCTGGGCCGCCACCCTCGATCTATCACACGCCAATCTGGCCATCTATGATCGTGATGGCAGTGCTTGGTCACAAACCTGGACAGAAAGAGTCGCACACGCCAGTTTCGTGCATCGCCTCATCGCCGTGCATGATCCAGGGCAGATGCGCCATCTGATCGATACGCGTCAGGTTCTGGCGGCCATCGTCATTCCTGCCGATGCAGCGCGATCCATCGCAACCCGTCATCCCGTCCAGCTGCAGCTCATCCTCGATGGTCGGCGCGCTAACGCCGGCGGCATCCTGCTCGGTTATCTCGACAGTCTGCTGGCCGATGACGACGGCAGCACTTCAGTTCCCCTGGCACAAGTGCGCTATCGTTACAATGCCGATCTCATCTACCGCTGGTTCGTCGTTCCGGGTGTCGGTGGTATCCTGGTGACTTTCGTCACCATGCTTCTGACCGCCTTGTCGATCGCGCGCGAACGCGAGCTCGGTACTTTCGATCAGCTTCTCGTATCACCCTGCACCCCTTTGCAGATCATCATCGCCAAGATGGTGCCAGCTTTGATCATCGGTTGCCTGCTCGGATGGATCATGGTGGCAGCAGCGGTCTTCGGTTTTGGTGTGCCTTTTCGTGGCTCGCTGCCGGCACTCATGCTCAGCCTCCTGCTGTACATACTCTCCGTCGTCGGTATTGGCTTGATGATTTCGGCGGTATGCTCGACGCAACAGCAGGCGATGCTGGGAACTTTTACCTTTGTTGTGCCCAGTGTCCTGATGTCAGGTTTTGCCACCCCGACCGAGAATATGCCGCATTTTTTGCAACTAATCGCGCGGCTCATTCCCCTGAAATATTATCTGGTCGTACTGCAAGGCAGCTTTCTCAAAGATCTGCCCTGGCGTGTCCTAGCATCGCTCGATACACCGTTGTTGCTGATCGCCGCGGCGACTTTGCTGCTGGCGACGGGATTCGTGCGTGCGCGTCTGCAATGAGTCATCAATGGATGGTGTGGAGACGACCTTAAGGAGGTTTGTATGCAGTGCCTACCTGTCGGCACGCTGACCCGGATGGGCCTTGCGCTGGTGCTTCTATCTTTGTCAGCCTGCATGTTGGGCCCCGATTATCATCCCCCCAAGATCACCATCGGCACCGGCTGGGCTGAACAGGTAGCGGGTGGCCAAGACCTGGCGACGCCGTGGTGGCGTTCTTTGCATGATGACCAGATCAATGCACTGGTCACGCGCCTCCTGGCTGACAACCCCGACATGCAGGCGAGCCGTGCGCGTATCGTGCAGGCGCGTGCGCAGCGTGATGCGGTCAGTGCCGGCTTATGGCCACAGGTTTCGGCCAGCGTCAGCCTGGATCATCTGCGGCAAAGCGAAAATGGTCCTCTGCCGCTCAACAAGATTCCCTTCATTCCGCGCAATGAGAACCTGCGTGACAGTGAGTTTGATGCGAGTTGGGACCTCGATCTTTTCGGGGCCCGGCGCCGCTCTATCGAATCGGCGCGCGCGCAGCAGGCCGCCTTTGTCGCCGCTGATGAGGATCTGCGTAAGAGCCTGGTCGCGGAGCTGGTGCGCGAGGTTATTTATTTGCGTGCACAGCAGGCGGCCTTGTCCTCCTCACAACAGGAAGTGGCGATCTTGCAGCGCGATCTTGCCGCTGTGCAGCGTCAAGTGGCGGTCGGTGAACTGGCGCATAGCGCCCTCGATCAGGCTGAATACGATGAAAAAGAAGCTGCCGCGGCCTTGCCGGCAGAGCGTGCCAATCTGCGCGGTGCAGCTCTGGCGATCGCAACTTTGTGCGGGCGCACGCCGGAATGGGGTTTGACCTTGCTGCGCACCCAGGAGCCTTTGCCCGCACTTCCGCCTCTGGCGCTTGGACGACGTGTCGATGTTCTGGCGCGTCGTCCCGATGTGCGTGCTGCGGAAAGACGGCTGGCCGCGGCGACAGCCGATATCGGCGCCGCCAAGGCGCAATGGTTTCCGCAACTCAGTCTGGGAGCGGCGATCGGTTATCAGTCCCTGCAAAATGACAATTGGTTCAGCGCATCGAGTCAGACCGGTGACATCTTCCCCATGCTGCGCTGGCAAATTTTCTCCGCCGGTGCCATTCAGGCGCAGGTGCATCTGCGCCAGGCGCGCCAACGCGAACTCGCGCGCAGCTATGTGGCGACCGTGCTCTCAGCGCTGGCCGACGCCGAGCGCCGGCTAGCGGATGAGCAGCAGTCACAGCTGGCTCTGCAGGCACAGCAGCAGGCCTTATCGGCAGCGCGCGCCGCCGACCTGCACGCCGCACATGCCTGGGCGGTGGGCGAGATCGATCTTCAAGAGCGTCTGGATACCGCCTTACTGCGTTGCCGTGCCCAAGCACAAATGCAGTCGCAGCAGGCCACCACCTTGCTGGATTGGGTGGCGCTCAACAAAGCCTTGTCCTGGCCGATTTAAGCTACGCCACTGGAAGCATGCTGCGCATCGTCTAGACTGGTAGACAGCGTCGCGGTGCCGGGGGGAGAAGCCCTGTCGTCGCGAGCAAGCTCTTCGCGTCTCTGCAAACATGGGAGCCACCATCGATGATGGCATGGATATCGGCTTGGTTGGATCGACGGGGTTATCGCAGCAAATTCGCCTGGGTGTCCTTGGTCTCCCTGCTTCCCCTGCTCGGCCTTGGCGGCTTGCAGATGGGGCAGTCTTGGCAGCGTATCGAGCAGATCGACTATGAGCGTCGCGGCCTGCAGCAGGAACAGACCCTGCAGTCCCTCTTATCGCAGATCCAGCAAAGGCGGCGTGAGGAGCTCTTCTTGCGACACAGCGGAGCACGGGCTGCCACACAGCGACTGAGCACTATCGATGAGCGCATTGAGGCGCTGCTGCAGCGCCTGCCGGCGACATCGTCGACGCCTTCTTTATCCGTCATGCTGGAGGCGGTGCATCATATCGCGCAAAGCGATCATCTCGATCAGACGGCGATGATGAGTGCTTATGTCGATCTCAGCGAAGACATCATCCGCAGCATGCATGAAGTAGCCTTGTCCAGTGGTCTGCATTTCGATCATGATGTCATGCGCAATGTCCTGCAGACGCTTGCTTTTGAGAAGCTGCCAACGCTGGGCGTGCAGCTGGCCAATGTCAAAGGCCTGCTTCTGCAATCGGGTGGCATTGATGCTGTTGATCAGGGACGGCTGGAGGTCTATCGGATCAATGTCACTCGCCAGGAACGCACCATCCAGCGCACCATGATGAGCGTTACCGTGCCGCCGACGAGTCCTCTGCAGTCGTCTTTTGGGCATCTTTATCGCGGCATCGATCAGCAAATGCAGCTCGTCAGCAGTGCTCTGGCAGGCCATCCATGGACGGTACAGCAAGTCCAGCAACAAGCGTCTTTGCCCATCGTGGCGACGCGTCAGCTCGAACATGACATCGATATCGACCTGCGTCAGAGTCTGCAGGCCGAGCGGCAGCGCTGCATCGAGCTGTTGTCGGCCTATCTGCTGGCCTTGTTCCTGCTCTTGGTCGTGGTCATCAGTGGCCAGCTTTTTCTCTACTGGGGGTTTGCCAGAAGTCTGCAGGAGCTGCAGCAGAGTTTGACGGCTTTGACCCACGGGCGACTGCAGGAACGCATGCCGGTGCGAACACAGGATGAGATGCGTCAAGTGGCGATAGGGCTCAATGACATGGCCGCAGCCTTTCAAAGTATCGTCGATGAACTGGTGCGGGTTGCAGGACAGCTGGCGACTTCTGCCGAACGCCTGTCGGTGTCGAGCGAACAGAGCAGCGCCGGTGCGGTAGCGCAGATGCGTCAGACCGATCAGGTGGTGGCGTCCATGCAGCAGATGAGCGAGGCGGTAGGTAATATCGCCAGCAGCGCCGAAGCGACATCGGCGCAGATGTGGGATGGACGGCAACGGGTCGATGAAGGGCAGGGCATGGTGGCATCGACGCTCACCGATGTCCGACAGTTAGCCGCGACGCTGCAGCAGACGGTCGGGCATTTTGATGAGCTGCATCGCCACGCCGAGGATATGGGCTCGATCGTCGCTGTCATCCGTGGCGTCGCCGATCAAACCAATTTGCTCGCCCTCAATGCCGCCATCGAAGCCGCCCGTGCCGGAGAGCAGGGACGGGGTTTCGCGGTGGTCGCCGATGAAGTGAGGACGCTGGCGGCGCGGACACAGACAGCGACCCTGGAGATCGATCAGTTGATTCGCCGTTTTCAGGAAGGCGCCCATCACGCCTTGCAATCGCTGGAGCATGATCGGCAGCTGGTCGAACAGTGCGTGAACTCGGCCCAGGTCGCCGGGCAGACGCTCGATGCCACGCAATCGATCATCGCGGTCGTCGCGGATAAAAATATCGAGATGGCCGGTGCCATTGAAGAGATGTCGCAAGTGGCGCAATCGATCAATCGTCACATCGCCGGCATCGGCGATGTGACACGGCAGAATGTGCAGGTTTTCGCCGATACCGCGACAGCTATCGCCGAATTGTCGTCCCTGGCGGAAGGCATGTCAGCCAGCGTCGCCCGCTTTCAGGTCTGAGATGGAGCTCTATCCCCCCTGCCGGTATACTAGCGACGTCAGGGATGAGGGATGGTGGTCAGGTGCTTGAGCATGAAGTGTACTATCAGGGACGTAAGGCTCTGCGCAGTTCGAGCAAGAAACGTCGTCTGGAGATTCTGCAGGCGGCCTTGCGCATCATCGCCCGTGATGGTGTGCGCGCTGTTCGGCATCGTGCCGTCGCCCAGGAAGCCGGCGTACCGTTATCGGCGACCACTTACTATTTTCAGGACATCCATGCGCTGATTGTCGACGCCTTCGTCCTCTACGCCGAGCAGACCTATGCTGATTTTGTTCTGCCTTTCTGGCAGGAGACTCTGGCCTGGCTCGATGAGATCGACCATCAGCGCTTGGGTGACATGAGCTATTACGAAGAAGTGGTGCGCGAACTATCGCGGCGGGGGGCGCACTTCATCGTCACCACCGCCCTCAGTCAACGCGAGCGTCTGCTCATCGAAACGGCTTTCTTTTATGCCGCACTGATGGATGAACGCCTGCGCCAGCCGGCTCTCGATTACATGCAGACCCTGCTGGTGCCCCTGCAGAAAGCGATGAGCCGTATCGGTGCCCGTGATACCAGTCTCGCCTCGCATGCTGTCCTCGCCATCATGCGGCAACTCCAGTTCGAAGCAATGCTGGCGCATGGCGGCGGCATGGACGAGGAGAGGCTGTGCCGAGCCTTCACCTATCAGCTCTATGGACAAGGAACGCATCATGTCGGCTGAGGTGCTCGGCGAAGGCTGGCCGGCCTTGCTCGGCGATGAGCTGCAGCAACCCTATATGCGCGAACTCTCCACTTTTCTGCGCGCCGAGAAGTCTGCCGGACAGCGTATTTATCCTGCTTCAGCACAGATCTTTCGTGCCTATCAGGCGACGCCGGCGGCACAGGTCAGGGTGGTGATTCTGGGGCAGGATCCTTATCACGGTGCGGGGCAAGCTGAAGGGCTGTGTTTTTCGGTGCCGGCGGGTGTCGCTTTGCCTCCTTCCCTGCGTAATATTCTCAAGGAATGGCACGACGACCTCGGACATGCCTGGCCTGCACAGGGCAGCCTGCATGCCTGGTCGCAACGCGGTGTTCTTCTCCTCAACAGCGTCCTCACCGTCGCAGAAGGGCGGGCCGGTTCTCATCAAGGACGAGGCTGGGAGCGTTTTACCGATCGCACCATGCAGGTTCTCAACGCCGGCCCACGTCCCCTGGTGTTTTTACTGTGGGGGAGTTACGCCCACAGCAAAGGCGCTTTCATCGATACACAAAGGCATCTCGTTCTACGCGCGCCACACCCCTCACCCTTATCGGCACATCGTGGGTTTTTCGGTTGTCGTCACTTTTCGCGCTGCAATGCCTGGCTGGAGCAGCGCGCCGAAACGGGTATCGACTGGCGCCTATAAATTGACATCCTCCCCGGCCTGAAGGCCGGAGATTCCTACGGTGCTATGCATGGATGACTCCGCACATAGTCGCTTCGGTGGGTTCCTGCTTCATAGAGGGGCCTGACTGCACCACCTCTCCACAGGCT
>JAKBFV010000066.1 GCA_021833365.1 Pseudomonadota bacterium
TCGAGCAGGGGCTTGGACACCGAGAGAAAACTGACCCCCAGCCGGCCTTGCTGAAGATGCTGAACCTGCACCTGGGTTTCGTAGGCGACAGCAGCCTCGCCCATGGTCGCCACGACCAGGCGCAACTGATCACCGACAGCCGGCAACTGGCCCTGTGCACGCTCCAGTTCCAGCAAAGCGCCTTGCTCGCTGAAGTCACGAATCAAAACCGGCCATGCAAGACCATGAGCGGCCTGCAACTGTGCAGGAACAGCGATATTGGCGCGAAGATCTTTGCGCAACTCCAACGGGACCTCCCCAAGGCCTGAGCCCCAAATACGGTGGGCCAACTCGGGGATGGTGGCTTTTTGCTGGCCCACAAACCCACGCCATCAGCCACAAAACAGAGCACACGAACTCCGCCAGTATAGCAAGGCGCGACCGGAATCCAGCAGGATGACCGCAAATCAAGCAAAAAAAATGCGACCCTTGCGGATCGCATTTTGACCGGAGTGTACCCGGTGATATGGCGCAGCGGACGGGACTCGAACCCGCGACCCCCGGCGTGACAGGCCGGTATTCTAACCGACTGAACTACCGCTGCATGATCGTCGTGGTGGGTGCTGAGGGGATCGAACCCCCGACCCTCTCCTTGTAAGGGAGATGCTCTCCCAGCTGAGCTAAGCACCCAACAGCGTGTGGGGGCGCATTATAGGGACATCCAGCCGCATGTCAACGCTTTTTTCAAGGCGCAACGATTTCCACCTCACAGCCCGGGCGCACCCAATCGAACAGGGCCAGCAACTCACCATCATGCAGACGAATACAGCCATGCGAACGCGGCACGCCCATGGGCTCGGTCGGTGGCGTGGCATGGATGTAGATGTAGCGGCGCATGCTGTCGACCTCATGCAGACGATTGAAGCCTGGCTGCAGGCCACTCAACCAGAGGATACGGGTCAATATCCAGTCGCGCTCGGGGTATTGCGCCGCCAGCTGTGGCGTCCATAGCTCGCCAGTCGGGCGACGACCGACGAAGACGCTACCAGCCGCACAGCCGGCACCGATACAGGCGCGTATCACATGCCGACCTCGTGGCGTCTGTTCGCTGCCGCGGCGTTCACCGACACCGCGCGCTGCTGTCGAGCAGGGACTGATACGATAGGTCTCACCATCTTCCAGCCAATGCAGACTCTGATCGGCCACCTGCACGCGCAGAGAACGCTTCCCCGTCATGCCTCTTCCTCGCTCTGATAAGCCCGGTAGTGCCGTTGAATGATCTGCATCGCCTCCTCGGCACTGTCGACGACCTGAAAGAGCCGCATATCCACCGCATCGATACAGCCTTGTGCCAGGACGGTCTCCTCGATCCAGGTGAGCAGCCCCTGCCAATAGGAACGACCAATCATCACCACCGGGAAAGGGTCGATTTTTTCTGTCTGGATGAGCGTCACCGCTTCGAACAGTTCATCCAGCGTACCCATGCCACCGGGGAAAATGGCGAAAGCGATGGCATGCTTGATGAACATGAACTTGCGCACGAAAAAATAGCGGAAACTCAGACTGAGTTCCTGGTAGGGATTGGGACGCTGTTCCGCTGGCAAGGTGATGTTCAGACCGATGGAAAGACGGCCATGGCCCTGCGCGCCTTTGTTACCAGCTTCCATGATCCCCGGGCCGCCACCGGTGATCACCGGTATGCCCGCCTGCGCCAGAAGACGCGCCAGACGTTCAGCCTGCTGATAATAGCGATTGTCGGCAGGCAGACGGGCACTACCAAAAATATTGACGGCAGCGCCGATCTTGGTCAGATGCTCGATGCCATCGACCAATTCTGACTGGATACGCAGAACCCGCCACGCCTCAGGCATTTTCTTGTCGAACATGCCGCATCTCTTGGTGACCTGGACACTTGCAGTCTAGCAGACTGGCGCGTATCGCTGCGGTGAGAGGCGTGCGCGATACAGACGACTCAGTGCAAGAGTCGGGCCTCACCGTCCTCGCCGCTCAACATACGCCGTTGCAACTCACCTGCCGCCTGCAAACCAGCGGCGATCATCGCCTGCGTCACCGTGGCCAGATGCTCACCGAGCATCAGCTGGACATCGGCAGAGAACTGCAGGCGCACCAGCAGTTCAGCTTCGCCCCCGCGCTCCTCACCCACTTCGCGGCGCAGCTCGATTTGCCCGGGCGCCACTTCGACGATCTCGAGCCAAGATGAAGATTCCTCATCTTTCAATGACATATGACACCCAATTCGCGCCTACCATTCCTGCATCTGTCGCCGCTGGGCATCGATCAATCCCCGCAGCCCCTGCCACCATGCCTGCAAACGGGCGCGATCCGGCCCAGGCTCAGCCACCTCCATGCGCCCCACTGCGGCGGCTACCGTCACCTCTGTACGTGGCGCCCGCAGCTGCGCATAGGCGGCGAGCAGCTGCGCCAGAAAACACGTCCTATCGGTAGCGGCTTCCTGCAGCTGCGCCCACTCGGGAGAGACGATACCCGCCGCCTGCAGGTGCTGCCCGAGATCACTCAGATCGATGGGGCGCGTCACCTTGTAGAACTCGGCGATCTCAGCCAGGAAAGACTCCCAGGCCAGCTGCAGATGAAACAACACCGACTCACCATAGGATAATGCCCAGGCGCGCGGATTGAAACGCTCCTCGTCATCGAGCACCAGCCCCCAGGCTTCCAGGTGCAGCTGCGCATGATAGAGCTTCTCGTGCGTGCGTCCGATCGACGCTTGTCGTTGTGCCCGGCTCATGCCGATTTCCCGCTACGGCTGACCTGCCAGTGGCCATCACGATAGTGCGCCTGCCACCCCGTCGCCTTACCTTGTTCCTCACTGACGACATACTGTTCGCGCGTCTTGCGCGCGAATTTCAGAACCGCCGGGCGACCTTCCATATCGACTTCCGGCGCCGCCAGCAGATAAGCGTACTTAGGGTCGATCTGATCCGCCACCGACTTGAGCTCAGCAATGGTCGGTGCCCGCGTTTCGCGATGTTTGGGAAAGGTGCTGGCCGCGAGAAAGAGGCCGGCGGCGCCATCGCGCAAAAGGAAATAGTCATCGGCACGTTGGCAGCGCAAATGTGGCAGAGCGATCGGCGCTGACTTGGGCGGCGCCGCTTCGCCATTGCGCAGGAGCTTGCGGGTATTGCCGCAGGCCGATGAAGTACAAGCAAAATATTTGCCGAAACGACCCGTCTTGAGCTGCATCTCCTGACCACACTTGTCACAGCTGAGCACCGGCCCTTCATAGCCCTTGAGACGGAAGTGTCCGGACTCGACGATATAACCGCTGCAATCAGGATTTTGGCCACAGACATGCAGCTTGCGTTGCTCATCGATGAGATAAGCGTTCATCGCCGCCTGGCAGATGGGGCAGCGACGCTTGGCGCGCAGCTCGCGTGTCTCACCCTCCTCATCGCTGTCATCGATGGCCAGAACCTCATCTCCCGGCACCAGATTGATCGTCCCTTTGCAGCGCTCCTTCACAGGCAGAGCATAACCCGAGCACCCTAGAAAGACGCCGGTCGCCGCCGTCCGTATCATCATCGGACGGGCACACAGGGGGCAGGGAATATCGGTCGCCGTCGGCTGGTTACGACGCATGCCCTCCTCATCGGCGGCGCGCTTCAGGCGCTGATGAAAATCAGCATAAAAGGCATCGAGCACCTGCTCCCAGTGCAACTGGCCCTTGGCGATCTTATCGAGATCGCCCTCGAGATGGGCAGTGAAGTCATAGTCGAGCAGGTTGGTAAAGCTCTCGACCAACCGTTCGGTGACGATTTCGCCCATCTTCTCGGCATAGAAACGCTTTTGCTCAACTTTGACGTAGCCGCGCTCCTGAATGGTCGAGATGATGGCGGCATAGGTCGACGGGCGTCCGATACCGCGCTTCTCCAGCTCCCGCACCAGCGTCGCTTCGGTATAGCGCGGCGTCGGTTTGGTGAAATGCTGACTCGGCGACAGCTTCAGCAAATGCAGACGTTCACCCGCCGCGATATCCGGCAGGATGACCTCTTCCTTGTCGCGCTGTGCCGGCGGCAGGATACGTGTATAACCATCAAACTTGAGGATACGCCCGCGCGCTTTCAGCTCAAAGCGATCGGCCACAACCGTCAGCGTGCTGGTGAGATACTGAGCATCGGGCATCTGACAAGCGACGAACTGACGCCAGATCAACTCATAAAGACGTTCAGCGTCACGTTCGAGACCGGCCACCCGGCCAGGCTCAGCATCGACGTCCGAAGGCCGGATCGCCTCGTGCGCTTCCTGCGCATTGTCACCCGCGGCGTAGCTTGGCGCCGTCGCAGGCAGATAAGCCTCACCCATATGGGAGAGAATGTATTGCCGACAGGCCTCGACCGCCTCAGCGCTGAGATTGGTCGAATCGGTACGCATATAGGTGATATGACCGGCTTCATAGAGACGCTGCGCCAGGGTCATGGTCTTCTTGACCGAAAACCCGAGGCGGGTACTCGCCGCCTGCTGCAGCGTCGAGGTGATGAAAGGTGCCGCCGGCCGCGTGCGTGTCGGTTTGTCTTCGCGCTGCGCCACTTCATAGGTAGCAGCACGCAAGCGCTCCAGCGCGACGTCGATCTGCCCGCGATCGGTAGGGCGGAAGGCCTGCTTGCCATCACGCACCACCTGCAGGCGCAGATCCTCCCCCTGTTTCCCCTGGGTGTCAGCGTGCAACTCCCAATATTCTTCCGGAACAAAGGCACCGATCTCGCGCTCACGCTCGACGATCAAACGTACCGCCACCGATTGCACCCGTCCGGCAGACAAACCTCGCGCCAATTTCTCCCAAAGCAGGGGCGAGACCATATAGCCGACGACGCGGTCGAGAAACCGTCGCGCCTGCTGGGCGTCGACACGATCCTGATTGAGCCGCCCAGGATGACGAAAGGCCTCGGTGATGGCGTTCTGGGTGATTTCATTGAACACCACGCGCTGATAGCGTGTCGCGTCGCCGCCGATCACCTCACGTAGATGCCAGGCGATGGCTTCTCCTTCGCGATCCAAGTCGGTCGCCAGATAGATGGTCTGCGCTTCCTGGGCTAAGCGACGCAGCTCCTCTACCACCTTCTCCTTGCCCGGCAAAACCTGATAGTTGGCCTTCCAATGATCTTCGGGATCGACGCCCATCCGTGCCACCAGTGCCCGCCGAGCTTTCTCCTCAGGCGACAAGCCTGGCGTTGCCGCCTTGCGTGCGGGAGATTTTTCACCCTGTCCGCTGACCGGGAGATCACGCACATGCCCGACGCTCGAACGCACGATGAACTGGGATCCGAGATACTTATTGATGGTCTTGGCTTTGGCCGGGGACTCGACGATGACGAGGGACTTTGCCATAAATTGTGTGCTTCCAGTCAGGCGAGACAGCGATCAGGGCGCATATATAAGCAGCTTAGGACGAACGGTCAATAGGCTGTACTATCAGTTCATCGGCGAGGGCACGTAAAATGGCCATGCCGGCAAGATCAGCGCGCTCATCCCAATAGAAGTGCCATGCCTGCGCCTCACTTTCGACAGCCGCCAACCCCGACAGTGCACACGACTGTAGCACCATGGGAACAGCTCCCGTTGGCAAAGCCCGCCAACCTTCTTCCGCCCGCCATAGAAAACACCGTCTGACCCCATGCCATTCCGGGCAGGGCCAAGTATAACGAGGCACCAGAGGCGGCGCATCCGGCCACCAGGACGGTGGCTTGCGCAAACGCACCTGCCAGCCCTGTCGGCGCGCCTGCGCGCGCAGGCGCATACAGCGGCGTTCTTCCGGGCGCGGTCGCAACAACAGCCACTGCCCGAGCACATAACTCAGCGCCAACGCTGCAACGATGACGCCTGCCTTCAAGAACCATCACCCTGATAGAAGATCGACCGTATCTTCGCCATCTGCGCATCCATGGAGCTGGTCATACTCGACGACATATTGAAGAAGCTCAGCAAAGCCTTGGAGTTGGAGTCATTCTGAAAGGCAGCGATCACCCGCTGCCAAAAGGCATGGTTGACCAGTTGCAGGCGCTCATTCATGCGCACCAGACCACGCAATTCCCAATCCGGCTCGCCGCCCTCGCGCATGATGAAGTACTGCTTGAGCAGATAGATGGAGGCGGCACGGATGATGAACTCCTCCTGTGAAGCGAAAGGCAGATGGTTGTGAGCATTCGCCTTCAGCTCCGAGAAGATCGGACAGGCACAGGTCGCCATGATCAAACCCATCAGGGCTCGCACGCCTTCTTCGAGGCTGGCACGCTTGACATACTCGCGCTCCGGCGTCGTCACTTTCACCCAGGCCTTGGTAAACGAAGGCAGATGCTGAAAATCACGCGCGACACGATCGAGATCGACCGCCGCCGGGCAGTGCGTATGCTCCTGGGCGTTGAGCGGACAATTGGTGCAGCGGTTGTTCTCGAGGCGCGTCCATTCCGGGGCATGCTCGACATCGAGCCTGGGGTCATACTGGCGCTCCGGATCGACACGATAAGTCAATTCCAAGCCATCGTCGAAGGTAAAGTGATAGTCGATCATGTCGTGCAGTCCTCGCTAGCCGCACCGATAAGGTAGTCCAAATCGCTACGACTCACCAGTAGGCAGAGCAGACCCGGGCCTGCATCTGTGACCCGTCGCCACTTTTATGGACCTGCCGCTCCACTGCACACAAAATACTGTACATTGGACTAGTCACTCTCTACACTGTCAGCAAAGACAGGTGGTACCTACCTTTTTTCACCGGAGCGCCTCCATGCACAAGCTCACCTTGCGCCAAGCGGAAATTCTCGCTTTCATCCGCGAAAACCTGCAACAGCATGGCATGCCACCGACACGCGCCGAGATCGCACTGCGCTTTGGCTTCCGCTCACGCACGGCAGCGGTCGACCACCTGCACGCTTTGGCGCAGAAGGGCTACATCCATCTGCACCCCGATCGTTCACGCGGCATCCAGCTCTTGCCGGTCGCCGATGAACCGGCACCCGCACTCGCTGAAGACGACATCGAATGGGTACCTCTGATCGGACAGGTCGCCGCGGGTCTGCCCATCGAAGCTATCGAGCAGCATGACGAGAAGATACCACTGCCCAAAGGACTGTTCGCCACCTCACCGACGTTTCTTCTGCGCGTGCGCGGCGACTCCATGAAAGATGCTGGCATCCTCGACGGCGACTTGATCGCTGTCTATAAAACGGCCATCGCACGCAAAGGCCAGATCGTCGTCGCCCGCATCGATGAAGAAGTGACGGTGAAATACCTCGACTATGAGAACGGCATGGCCAAGCTCATACCCGCCAACGCCGCCTATCAACCCATGCTCATCACCGGTGAAAAACTGATGATCGAAGGCGTTTACGTTGGATTGATACGGCATGCCCCCTTCAGCATCTAAAGCGCTGGTGGTGGGCTGCGGCGCTGCTGGCCTGATGGCGATGGATGTGCTCAGCGCCGCAGGCTATCAGGTCACCGGCGTCGATCATATGCCGAGCATCGCTCGCAAGGTCTTGCGCGCCGGCATCGGCGGACTCAACGTCTGCCACAGCGAAGACAGCACAGCTTTTCTACAGCGCTATGACAGCGACTATCCACCGCTGCTGCAGGCGATACGTGACTTTGGTCGGCACGAGCTTGAGGCTTTTCTCCACGAACTCGGCATCGCCACTTTTGTCGGCAGCTCCGGGCGCATCTTTCCCGTCGCCATGAAGGCCTCGCCCCTGCTACGCGCCTGGAAGGCCCGTCTCGACGCACGCGCGGTCACCTGGCGCCTGCGCAGTCGCTGGCTGGGGCAGATACGTCCAGGCCTACAGCAACTGCAGACCAGCGATGGCGACAGCTTACAGCTCGCCGCGGATGTCGTCATCCTCGCCCTGGGCGGCGGCAGCTGGCCTCGTCTCGGCTCAGATGGCGGCTGGACGATGCAGATGCCGGAGCCCTGCCTACCCTTTCAGGCGAGCAACGTCGGGGTCCTCATCGCCGGTCATGAAACCTGGCGGCGCCACCATGGCAGCACCTTGAAAGACTGCACGATCCGTCTCGGCGATGTACAGACACGAGGCGACCTCTTGCTCACCTCTTACGGACTCGAAGGCGGCGCCATCTACGCACTGACGCGCACCCTGCGCACCCATCTCGCTGCCGCTGCAACAGCAGGCATTCACCTCGATCTGCGCCCACAGCAGTCAGCCACTGCCCTGCTCGCACGTCTGCAGGCCTGCCCGCGCCGTCTCAGCCTGAGCAATCGCTGGCGGCGTGCTGGCTTCAAGCCCATCGAAGTAGATCTCGTACGCGATCAGCTCGCTGCGCAGGACTGGAGCGACGACACCGCTTTCATCGCCTGCTTGAAGGATCTGCGCCTGGAGGTTCAGGGCTTGCGCCCGGTGGCCGAGGCGATCAGCACGGTCGGCGGCCTCGACACCCGCAGCCTGGATGAGCATTTCATGCTCAAATCATGGCCTGGGGTGTTCTGTGCCGGAGAAATGCTCAACTTCGACGCCCCCACCGGTGGCTACCTGCTCACCGCGGCCTGGGCCAGCGGTCGTGCCGCAGCGCTAGCCGCCCTCGACTGGTCAGCGCAGATGCGGGCTGGCGGCGAGCGTCTGTAAGCCCTGAAACAGCCCTTCGGCGGCACTGAGGCCGATCTTCTTCGCCGCTTGGTCAAAGGGATTGCCGGTATGGGTGAAATTGACCAGCTCAGGCGCGTGCACGATCTGACGCGCGACATCGGCGGCGCTGCCAAAACCATCTGCCAGCCCCAGTGATACCGCCTGATCACCGGTCCAGAACAGCCCTGAGAAGGTATCGGCGTCGACATGCAGGCGCTGCCCGCGCCCTTCGCGCACGGCAGCGATGAACTGCTGATGCACCTGGCCGAGAACTTTTTGCAGGTAAGCCTGCTCATCCGGTTTTTGTGCCGAGAAAGGATCGCCGATGGCCTTGTGCGTACCGGCCGTCAGGACACGGCGCTCGATACCGAGTTTGTGCAAAGCATCGGGAAAACCGAAGCTCTCCATGATGACACCGATCGAACCGACGATGCTGGCCGGGCTGACATAGATCTCATCGGCGGCAGCGGCGATATAGTAGGCCCCTGAGGCGCCCATGTCGCCGATCACGGCATAGACCTTGCGCTGCGGATGCTCGCGGCGCAAACGGCGAATTTCACGATAGACCTGATCCGCCTGCACCGGGCTGCCACCCGGGCTGTCGATCTTGAGGATGACCGCCTTGCAATGCGGTTCAGAAAAAGCCTCATCGAGTCCGGCGATGATATGGTCGGCGCTGGCATCAGCATGATCGGCGATGACACCATCGACGTCGATGACAGCGGTGAAGTCCTGTCCAAGACCACCGCTTTCCAGACGCTTGGGCAAGAGACTGGCGATCAAAAACATGGCCAGGGCCAGATAGACCAGGCGAAAAAACAGTTTCCAGCGCCGACCGCGGCGCTGCTCAGCGAGCATCGCCAGCACCACCCGCTCGAGCGCCCCTTGCGGACTGTCATCGTCCTCACCGGGCCGATGACCCCAGATATCACGTTTCATACACCCACCGCCCCCGCGCGCCAACGATGCTGCAGATACTGACGCAAAGCCGCCATGGAATCCAGTATGGTGAGAGGATTTTCCGCCGCCAGCAAGGGTCGCGCGTGCGCCCCCCAGCTCACGCCGATGGCGGGCATACCGGCGGCGCGCGCCATCGCCAGATCATAACTGGTATCGCCGACCATCACCGCCTCGTGCGCGGCGTAACCGAGTCGCTCGAGAATGTCGTAGAGCATGCGTGGATCCGGCTTCGATGCGCTCTCATCAGCACAGCGGGTCACCTGAAAGCGCTCCTGCCAACCCTGCTCATGCAGGACACGATCGAGACCACGACGGCTCTTGCCAGTGGCGATGGCCAGATCACAGCTCAGTGCCAGATCGTCGATGAGGGCACGCGCTCCTTCAAAAAGGCTCGCCGCACCGCCGTCACCGGCACTGAAACGCCGGGCATAGGCCGCCAATAAAGCAGCGCGCTGCGTCTCCGGCACAGCCGGGAAGAGTCGCTGCATGGCGATATCGAGACTCAGACCGATGATGTGCTGCACCGCCGCCGGCGCCGGCGGCGCGACACCGACATCGGCGGCAGCGGCACGCACCGTGCGGACGATCTGCGCGGTGGAGTCCATCAGGGTTCCGTCCCAGTCAAAAATCACGAGTGGCATCTGTCGTATCCGTCCCGTCACGTAAACGCTGAAAACTTTCTGGCAAGGCTGCCTCGAAACGCAGGTGGCCGGCCCCCGGCAGATCCAGTTCAAGCTCGCTGGCATGCAGAAACAGGCGCGCAAGACCGCGCTCACGCCAATAGGCATTGGCGACGGCGTCGCCATATTTGTCATCACCGAGCACTGGATGACCAAGGCTCTGCGCGTGCACACGGATCTGATGGGTGCGACCGGTATGGATGCGCACGTTGACCAAGGTCCAGTCCGCACAGCTGTCGATGACCTGAAAGTCACTGCGCGCCGGCTTACCCTGCTGATCGATGCGCACCCGGCGCTCGCCGGAAGGCAGAAGGTATTTGTGCAGCGGCCGCTCGACACGATGCTTGCGCCCGGCCAGCGCACCGACGAGAACAGCGGTATAGCGCTTGAACATGTGCTCACCGCGTAGTTGTTCCTGTAAAGCCAGCAAAACCTGGCGCTGGTAAGCCAGCAAGAGCAGGCCCGAGGTGTCGCGATCGAGGCGATGTACGAGTTCGAGAAAACGGTATTGTGGCCGCAAGGCGCGCAGGGCTTCGATGACTCCGAGCTGGACACCGCTGCCACCGTGCACCGCCAACCCATGCGGTTTGTCGAGGACGAGGAGACCAGCCTGCTCATAGAGGATGCGCGATTGCAGATGAGCGGCCAGTTCCGCACCCGGCGTTGGCAGGGCATGATCGGCAGCCAGACGCAAGGGCGGAATACGTACCTGATCGCCACAGACCAGACGCTGATCGACGCGCGCCCGACCGCGATTGACCCTGACCTCGCCGGTACGCACGATGCGATAGACGAGAGAGCGCGGCGCTCCTTTCAGGCGGCTGAGCAGAAAATTGTCCAGTCTTTGCCCGGCATGTCCGGCATCGACCAGAAGCTGTTGCGCCTGCCTGCCTTCATCCACAAGAAACCCCTTGATTTTTCATAGAGATAAACAACAAGACCTTGGATCATGGCAAAGTCTGTGCTAGGCTTGCCCAGCCCGTTGGCGTAGGACGACCCGCGATCACCGTGATCCGAAAGCGAAGTCCGCCGCCAGTATAAAGGAAACGGGTGGCTTGTGTGCCAGCGCGACACCAGGCGCATGGACCCATGACAGGGTCGCCTGTGTTTACGAGGCGTGGCCACACGCAGCAGATGGTGGCAGCTCTGAGCTGCCGTATTGATCATGCCCGGCGACTGGACGACAGCGTGCCGAGGCGAGGATTTTTGAGCTGACGCCGGCCATGCCGGGCAGCTGAGGACGTGCGCTGATTTGACGATCGCCGGTCTCTGTGCCCCCTTATCCGGGGCTTACATCCGACGCGTGCCCAGGCACGTCGTTGCCTCGCCCAAGCCCTGCCCTGGCCGACCGGTTCAACTTTGACGGTCCCCTATGAAACGTATTCTGATCAACGCCACGCACCACGAAGAGATTCGGGTCGCGATGGTCGATGGACAAAAACTCTACGACTTCGACGTCGAGCATCTCGCCCGGCAACAAAAAAAGGCCAACATCTATAAAGGCACCATCACCCGTGTCGAGCCTTCGCTGGAAGCGGCTTTCGTCGACTATGGTGCCGAACGGCACGGTTTTCTGCCGCTCAAGGAAATCGCCCGCGAGTACATGAAAGGCGGTAAAGATGGCCGCAACAACATCCGCGACATGCTCCAGGAAGGCCAGGAGATCATCGTCCAGGTCGAAAAAGAAGAGCGCGGCAACAAAGGTGCAGCCCTCTCGACCTTCATCTCCTTAGCCGGCCGCTACCTCGTGCTCATGCCCAACAATCCCCGTGCTGGCGGTATTTCCCGGCGTGTCGAAGGAGAAGAGCGCCAGGAGCTCAAGGATACGCTCGCGCATCTCAACATCAGCCCGGAGATGGGCATCATCGTGCGCACCGCCGGTGTCGGTCGGTCGCCCGAGGAGTTGCAGGCTGACTTCGACTATCTGATGACCCTGTGGACGGCGATCAAGAGCGCCGCCAGCGAACGTCCGGCGCCCTTTCTGATCTATCAGGAATCGAATGTCGTCATCCGCGCCGTGCGTGACTACCTGCGCAACGACATCAACGACGTCCTCATCGACAGCGAGCCGGCCTGGCAGCAGGCCATGGACTTCGTGCAAAAAGTCATGCCGCATCTGGCCGGGCGCATCAAGCTCTACAAGGACACGGTACCGCTGTTCAATCGCTATCAGATCGAAGGCCAGATCGAGACCGCCTACCAGCGCGAGGTCAAGCTCCCCTCCGGCGGCTCCATCGTCATCGACCCCACCGAAGCTCTGGTGTCCATCGACATCAACTCGGCGCGCGCGACCAAAGGTGGCGACATCGAAGAGACCGCGCTCAACACCAACCTCGAAGCCGCCGATGAGATCGCCCGCCAGCTGCGTCTGCGCGACATCGGAGGTCTCATCGTCATCGACTTCATCGATATGACGCCAGCGCGCAATCAGCGCGCCGTCGAAGATCGCTTGCGCGATGCGCTGGCCGTCGACCGGGCGCGTATTCAGACCGGCCGCATCTCCAAATTCGGCCTGCTCGAATTGTCGCGTCAGCGTCTGCGTCCCTCGCTCGAAGAGACTTCTGGCCTAGTCTGCCCGCGCTGCCATGGCACCGGCGTCATCCGTGATGTGCGCTCCCTGTCACTGTCCATCCTGCGCCTGATCGAAGAAGAAGTGCTCAAGGAGCGTTCTGCCGAGATCCGTGCGCGCGTGCCCGTGGTGGTCGCCGCCTTCATCCTCAATGAGAAACGCGCTGTGCTCACCGACCTCGAGCAGCGCTCGGGTGTGCGTATCCTCGTCCTACCGGATCCGCATCTGGAGACGCCGCACTACGAGGTGCTGCGTCTGCGCGATGACCAGATCGATGAAAATGCCAGCGTCAGCTCCTTCCGCCTGGTGGAAAGCATCCAGCCGCCCGCACCCGAAGAGGGCATCGATACCCTGCAGCCACTGCAACCACGCACCGAGGCCGCTGTCTCCATGGTGCAAAGGCAGTCTCTGCCGATCACCACAGCGCCGGCAACGCCGGTGGCACAGGACGCACCAGCTTCGCTCAAAAGCGGCTTCGTCGCCTGGTTCAGCAAGCTGTTCGCCGTCAAAGCCGAGCCCGAGGCCGTCGCTGCACCCGTCGCGACTTCCCCCTCCGCCCATCGTCAGCAGCGACGTCCGGCACCACGCCAGGGCGAACAACAGCGCGCACGTCAGCCCCAGGGTCAGGGGGGGCAGGGTCGTCAGGAGCGCAGTGAAACACGGCCATCAGCGGAGCGCAGCGAGCGCCAGGAACGGACGCCGACGGAAGCGCGTCCAGCCACCCAACGTCCACCACGGCCACCGCGTTCTCCAGCCCAGCGCCAGGAAAAGCCGGCGCCAGTCGTGAGCAGCACGGCAACCGAAGAAAGTACGCCTTCGGCTGAGGTTCGGCAGCGCCCACCGCGTGAGCGTCGCGAACGCCGTGAGCGCGAACCGCGCCAACGCGATAACTCGCTGCTCAATGACAGCACGCCGCTGCTGCAGAGCACGGAAAGTAACGTTGCCGCGATGACGACTTCCATCGTCGTCGAATCCGCGCCACCTGTCGTCGTCACCGCGCCCCCCACCTCCGTGGTCAGCGGGGAGCCGCGTCCCGCCGAGATGCCAGTACCGGTGACGGCGCCGTCACCAGCGCCGGCGACGGAAACGGAGAACACGACCAGCACGGACGTGCAGCGTCCACGGCGCGCCGCCAACGACCCGCGTGAGCGCCGTCGCCAACGGACTGCCGCTACACCAGCAGCGAGCAGCGCCGTCGTGACGGAGGCGCCTGCCAACATCGTCGTGACGGCCAGCGAAGAAGCTCCGGCTCCGGCCGTGTCAAACGAGCCTCCTGTCGCATCCTGAGGCCCGCCCCCCCAGAGCTCATCTGGGGGGGAGCCCCCCACCCTGCACCCTTCCTCCATGCGAGGAGAGCCCTGTCGTGGTGATCCCTGCCGGCATCATGCATCCTGCATCGACCCATACGCCGGGGCCACGCTCATGCAAAGATAAGCACACCTCTGTCTCGCGCCGCACACGGGGACGCGTTCCACCCCAACAGGGTGGGACATGCCCTCCGTTTTATCCTGGAATAGGGCGGAATGAAGAGATCAGATTATGTCAAGACGTAACAATCTTGGGCACCTCGCGTGCTTGTGCCATTTTGTCGTTGGCGGGTGCGCCTTGGGGTTCAAATACCAACACGCGCACATCAGTCAGCTCTTCCAAAGCGCGCGCAATGCGCGGACGCAATTGACGGTATTGACCAGTGCATCAGCCTCACACAGGAGGATGTCGCCCGATGTGTATTCATCATGGCTGCGCTCCTCTTCCTCAGTAATACCAATCCGGCAGGACTGCGACCTACCCTTCAACCTTACCGCTGAAGCCCCCCTCTCAGGGCAGACTATCGTATTGCAGATACAACAAGATGCTCTGGGTTAAATTTCACCAGCGGAAGCCATTTCAGCATCCGATGAAAGCATCTCTTCCGGTGAAAATCCTTGACGTTTTTACTAGAAGGGCTTTATCCAACAAATGCTGAAACCTGATCATTGGATGAAAGGCCTAGAGAGCCAAACGGCGCAGGCGCTTCGTTGATTGCTGGGGCAAGTGCCTGCGATCAAGTTTTTGGACATTGCACACAACGCGCCTGAGTCTAACCAAGGCACGGACATTGTGGCGCATGTCGAGATGTCGAGATGTCGGGTAGGCGCTCGATCAGCGCTAGGTCGGGCCTGACATTGTAGTCGCGCTTGAACGGGCTGATGTACTCCATCCTGCGCACGTGCGATTGCCGGCAAGGACTTCGCGCGCAGCACGAGTCAGACAGATACGACATGCATCGGATAGGGTGAAGCCCCATCGCCGCGAGTGATGGCGCGTCGCCACCACCCTCGGCGCGCTGCTCAGTGACCGCCGCCGACGACACCCTTGACCATGTCTTCAGCGACTTTCTTGGCGTCGCCAAAGATCATCATGGTCTTGTCGAGATAGAAGAGATCGTTGTC
>JAKBFV010000067.1 GCA_021833365.1 Pseudomonadota bacterium
GCGATGCGCGCCATCCAGCTGCACTTCCGTGGCATAGCCGAGAATCCGGCGCTTGAGCAGGGCCAGCGCTGGATCGGACGAGGGCAAGGCATTGAACTGCTCCTCGATCTTCTCCCACTCCGGCAAGGGATAGAGGGCGAGACAGGACTCGCGCAGGTCGACGGTGACGACAAAGCGCCCCTCGCATCCCTGCTCGATGCGCTGGTGGTAGCGGCTGGGCAAGCCGATACGCCCCTTCGCATCCATCGTCAGCTCGTCGTAACCCCTGAACACAGCCACCTCGACCGGGTAAATTCCCCACAAATCAACACAAAACCCCACCTTGCATCACTATAGGCAGACTCCCGGACAGCGTCAATGCCGACGCCCTCATCACGGCCTCGATGAATATCTATATAAATCAATTAATTAAATACGAAGCGCAGGATCACCAGTCGAGTCTAGTCCATATAAATCATGGGCTTGAAAAGGCAACTTAATGGCAAGTCTTAACGATACGATTTTTTAGTTATAAGTCGCGGAAATTTATGCCAAGAACAGCGCAACAACGGCGCGCCGCGAGCGGAAGAAGGGCGGGAGTCAGCCTGTAAGCCGGGTTCTGTCGGGGACAGTCATTCATCTAGGCCGGGGATCACTCCCAAGCTCAAGCAACCTACCCGGATCCCACGCGGGCCACGCGAATGGATCCCTATTTGGTCTTGCTCCAGGTGGGGTTTTCCCTGCCACGACGTGTTACCACGCGCGCGGTGCGCTCTTACCGCACCTTTTCACCCTTACCGGCCACCGAAGTGACGTAGGCGGTATGTTTTCTGTGGCACTTTCCGTCGGCTCACGCCGCCCAGGCATTACCTGGCACCTTGCCCTGCGGAGCCCGGACTTTCCTCCCCCATCACTGGCGGCGACTGCCCGGCCGACTCCCGGCGCGCAGATTACGCAGTTATCCTCGCCCTGACAAGAGGCGACGGTTGCCGACAGATGGCAAGGACAACCTCTGCACCACCGCGATTGTTGCCAAGATCAGGACAGTGTTTCATCAAAGATCTTGGGTCGGCGCCCAAAAAACGCAACAACCCTTTGATTAAAATAAGCTTATTTCAAAAAGCCGAAGCCGGCAGAGCGCCCTGGCCGGGCAACACCAACTTTACCTGCCGTCAGGTTTTGCTAGTATCCATGCATCCTCGCATCGGCCCTGCAGGCGCAGATCAGCAAGAGCGAGGCCCGACCATGAACCGGAGACCACCATGCGCATGTTCAAGACCCTCGCCCTGAGTTCGGCCATCATCCTCG
The DNA here is from genome assembly GCA_021833365.1 of Pseudomonadota bacterium. Taxonomy (GTDB): domain Bacteria; phylum Pseudomonadota; class Gammaproteobacteria; order Pseudomonadales; family Moraxellaceae; genus JAJZHK01. The sequence continues at coordinate 1,288 of JAKBFV010000067.1, forward strand.
CCGCTGGCAGCAGTTTTGCCGACCAGGTCATCACCTACAAGCTCGACCCCTGGCATACCCAGGTGCGCTTCACCTGGCATCACCTCGGCTTCTCGACACCCGGCGCCGACTTCACCGACGTCACCGGCACCGTGCAGGGCGACCAGGAGCATCCGGAATTGTCGAGCGTCAATGTCGTCATTCCGGTCAAGTCGCTCGATACCTATGTGCCCGCCCTGAACGAACACCTGCTCGCCAGCGGCGAATTCTTCAAGACGCAGCAATACCCCAACATCACCTTCAAAAGCACCGGCATGAGCCACATCGACGAAAAGGCGCGCACCTTTGATCTGCAAGGCGTGCTCACCGTCAACGGCATCAGCAAGGATGTCGTCCTGCACGCGCACGCCAACAAGGTCGGCCCGCACCCCTTCTATCATGACGCTCCGGCCGCCGGCTTTGACGCCAGCACCACCCTCAAGCGCAGTGACTTCGGCATGACCGAGTATGTCCCCATGGTCAGCGATGAACTCGACGTGCACATCACCGTCGAAGCCATCGAAGCGCAAGCCTTTGATCGCAAGATGGCGGAAATGGCGGCAGCGGCGAAAAAGAAATAAGGCTCTCACAGCTGCGCGACACCCTGGGCCCGGACCACGGCCCAGGCGCTACCCACCACATCAGCCCGCGAGTTTGACGTTCATCGTGATGCGCGCAGTGAACACGAGCTGACCGTCTGCATCGGTGACCGCTACCGCGACCTCCTTATCGCCGGCAGTCGTCCAGTCTACCTGGCTGCCATCGGCGACGGCGAGTACATCCCCCTTCGCCTTAGCCAGGTATTCCACGGCCATGCCCTTGGGAATCCAGCGCGCACCCGATGGGATAGAGGCATCTGTCATCAACCCACCGACAAATTCAGCGGCATTGCACAGGGCGATGGCATGAATCGACCCCAAGTGATTGGTGATCTCTTGGCGGAAAGGCACCCTGGCCTCAGCACGATCCGGCCTCAACTCGGTCAGCTCAGGATGGATGGTACTGAAATAGGGGGCCATCGTGCAGACCATTTGGCTGAAATGACTTGCACCCACACTATTGAACATGGCAAGAGCCTGGCTCATGATAAGCCTCCTTTTTTGACAGAACTTTATTCTGTTAAAGAACAATATTCTATGTTTTTGCTTGCGTCAAACTTTACTTGCCGCTCGCTTGTGTTCAGGATAAGGCCTTATCTCCTTGCCCAGGGGCCACCGCCTTGGCAGCACAAGAAGTACTGGAACGCCAGTTTCCAGGGCGACGCGCCCAGCTCAAGCGCGACATCCTGATGACCGCACTGACCTGTTTTAATGAGCAGGGACTGGAACCGACCACGATTCTGGATATACGCACCCGTTGCGCTACCAGTGTCGGCAATATCTACCATCACTTCAGAAACAAGGAGGGGCTGATCGCCGCCTTGTTTTTTTGCGTCCTGGATGATCAGGCGCGTCTACGCGAGGCCTACCTCGACGCCGCCCGTAGCGCTGAAGAGGGCGTCGCCGCATTGGTAGGCGCCTATTTGGAGTGGGTCACTACTGAACCGGAATTGGCTCGCTTCCAATTTCAGGCACGCTCCTCTGTCGCCAAGGGCCCCCAGGCTGAAGAACTGGCTGAACGAAACCGGCAACGTAACCGGCAGATACACGAGTGGATGCTGCATCAGTCCGCCAGAGAAATTCATGCTGCACCGCCCGAATTACTACCCTCACTGATCATCGGACAAGCTGAAAGCTATTGCCGCGCCTGGCTATCCGGTCGGGTCGCCTCCCAGCCGCTAGACTTCAAAGCGCCCCTGGCCAAAGCAGCCTGGGCTTCCCTGCGGATTTTTTCCTGAACAGGCCACACCACTCCAGCTGGCGTGACGGCAGGTTCATCATCCCGGGCACCGTAAAAGAATCCTGCCATGGACGGTATGACGGTACGCTGGGAACAGCGATATGCACCGCCCCAGCCCAATAGATTCTGCAATGAGGATACCGACCAAGGCTCGTACGATGATCTGCGTAACGAAGGGTTGGCTTGACCCGGCGAATTCAAGGTGATCGGCTATCCGTGCAGTGGGCGACTGTGCAGGCACCCCAAAGCAAAAACCCCTCCGAAGAGGGGCTGTCATCTGCCGCGGGAGCTCACTCGAGGTTTTCAGAACACTCGGCGGCACTCGGCGTGTCATGGCAACGCAGGACCTTCAGGAAGTGCATCGACTGCTTGTCGTAGATGCCATCCTTGGTCAGAGCGATGCGCGACTGGCGCAGCATGGCGATGTACTTCTGCTTGTCGGCGGCCGGCAGTTCCATCCAGTACTTGGGATCGATGCCCGCCTCGGCGCGCTTGATCAAGGCCAGCGAGCTGTCATAACGGCTGGCGACATACTCACGCGACTTCTGACCAAAGTTCGCCGGGAACTTCTCCGGCCGAATGACGATCTGCACCGTCAGCTGCGCCAGGGGGAAGTTGGGGATGGCGCCACGCGTGCCCAGACCCTTGTACAGTTCGAGCGGCTTGAACGCCACCGCCGGCGCGGCGACGATGTCGACCGAACCATTGTTGAACTTGCCGGCGAAATTGGTGATGTCCGATGCCACCGGCTGTGCGCCGACCTGCTGCACCAGCTTGGCCTGGGCCTTGTCGTAATCGAGCACACCGATACGCTTGCCGGCCAGCTTCGAGACATTGTTGATGGAACGGTCATTGACGAAGAGGTAGGCCGCGCCCATGGGCGAGATGCCCGCCACTTCAAAGCCATTCTTCACCATGTACTTAGCCATGCTCGGCTTGGCCAGGTAATCGATGGCTTCACGCAGCTGATCATAGCTGACCACGGCGCCGACCGAGTCGATGCTGCCGGTGAAACTGTCGAACTGGCGCGCGCGCAGACCGGTGAGAACGACGCCATCGCACTGTCCGGCCTTGAAGTCTTCGGCGGCGATGCGCTCATCGGTATAGGGCTTGAGCACCAGGGTATCGCCCCACTTGGCGGCCTGCAGCTTGTAGTCCTGCATCATCGAAAACACGCTTCCCTGCGTGCCCAGGATGTCGAACACGCACAAGGTGTTGGTACCGGCCTGGGCCTGTGAACTCATCATCATGCCCGAGGCGACGGCCAGGGCAGAGACTTTCGCGAGAATCGACTTCATCAGTTTTACTCCATGTGGATGTCGTCGTTAAAAAACCTGCCGCACCTGATCATATTCCGACCCTATTCTGATCATATTCTGATCACATATTGTCGAGATTCAGGTTGAGGCTGGGGGCGGCGTCTTTCTTGTCATCCCAGAAGGTACCGATACCACCGATGGGCGTACGCGAGCCGGTGTGCTCGGTCCAGAAGCGATCCGAGATGTTCTGGATCTGCGCCTGGGCGATGGCATCAAAGATGCGATACTTGGGATCGACGCTGAAATTCTTCGAATCGGCGGCATACATGCGCAGAGCATCACGCAGATGCGCATCGTCACCCTTGGTCTGCGCCGACAGGGCATAGACAACATAACTCAGACGCACACCGCGCGCACGGCCGATCTTGGCGGCCTGTACCAGCGACTGCCAGGGATCAGTCCCCGGAGGCGTTGCCCCTGGCAGCATATTCCAGACAGCGGCGCGGATGGCCAGGGGCACACCCCACCAGCGATTATTATCGAGACAGCCCATGCTGCGCTCGACCTTGGCGGCGATGTCCTGCGGCACACCGACCTGATTCTGTGACTGGATATCGTCACCCATGGCCTGCACACCGGCGATCATGCCAACCATGAAGGATAATTCATCATAAGAGCGATGAAAGGATGGGCAACGACCACCGATAGCGACGTGGAAATGACTCTTAAAATAGTGCTCGATGTCGTGATAAGCCGCCAGCTGTCGGCGTGCTGCGATCGCTGACTCGCGCTTCTGCACGATACGGGCATCTTCGGCGTCATCGATGAGGTTGTCATGCTGAGCGCGCAGATAGCGCAGCTCCGCCGAAAAAGCGCGCTGTTCGCTGCAATAGGCAGCGGTGACATAGGTCATGGCGGCGAGCTGATCGGGATCTGCTCCGGTCACCGCGATCGAGCGCAGCACCGGCGTCAGGGTCTCCCCGGAGGCGCAGGCCATGTCGACATCATCATCTTGCAACATGAACGGCAGGGTCTTCTCCTCGGTCATCTTGACCGCCAGCTCCCCGCCCATCTTGACCGGCGAACAGGCGCTCATCAACCCGGCCAGCGACAGCAGCAAGCCCAGCTGCAGACCTCGTCCTTTCAGTCCCCAACGATGCATCAGGCGCATGTTTCCACCCTCTTTTTGTATTATTCTTCCCTGCCGCGCCAGCGTCGCTGCACGCGCATGAAACCTACCACGTTTCCGCCACTTCTCCAAGTAGCCCGGGCGCCGAAGCGCCCGTAAAAGCCATCCGTCCTTATTCGCTGAGATCCTTCATCGACAGCTTGATGCGGCCGCGATTGTCGACGTCGAGGACCTTGACCTTGACCTTCTGACCTTCCTTCAGATAGTCGGCGACATTCTCGACGCGCTCTTCAGCGATCTGCGAGATGTGCAGCAGGCCATCGGTGCCCGGCAGGATGGTGATGAAAGCGCCAAAGTCGACGATACGCGCCACCGTACCTTCATAGATGGTGCCGACTTCGACCTCGGCCGTGACCATCTGGATGCGCTCGATCGCTGCCTGCACCGACGCCTTGGTGGCACCATAGATGCGCACGACCCCGGAGTCCTCGATATCGATCTCGGCCCCCGACTCCTCGCAGATCTGGCGGATCATCACACCACCTTTGCCGATGACATCGCGGATCTTGTCCGGATTGATCTGCAGACTGGAGTAGGTCGGTGCATTGACACTGATCTCCGGGCGCGCGCTGGCGAGCACCTGATTCATCTGCGCCAGGATATGCAGACGGCCTTCGCGCGCCTGGCCCAGGGCGATCTCCATGATCTCCTCGGTGATACCCTCGATCTTGATATCCATCTGCAAAGCGGTGATGCCCTGCGCCGTACCCGCGACCTTGAAGTCCATGTCGCCGAGATGATCTTCGTCGCCGAGGATGTCGGTGAGGACGGTGAAGCGCTCGCCTTCTTTGACCAGGCCCATGGCGATGCCGGCGACCGGCGACTTCATCGGCACACCTGCATCCATGAGCGCCAGCGAAGCGCCACAGATCGACGCCATCGAGCTCGAGCCATTCGATTCGGTGATTTCGGAGACGACGCGCAGGGCGTAGGGAAATTTGTCAGCGGCCGGCAGCATCGGCTGCACACCACGACGCGCCAGGCGACCATGACCGATCTCGCGGCGCTTCGGGCCGCTGTCACGGCCGGTTTCCCCAACCGAGTAGGAGGGGAAGTTGTAGTGCAGCATGAAAGGATCGGTGCGCGTACCTTCGAGCGCATCGATCATCTGCGCATCGCGGGTGCCACCGAGGGTGGCCGTCACCAGGGCCTGCGTCTCACCGCGGGTGAACAGCGCCGAGCCATGCACACGCGGCAGGACACCGACCTCGATCGCCAGGGCGCGCACGGTGCGATGATCACGACCATCGATGCGCGGCTTGCCGCTGAGGATGTTATCGCGCACACAGCGATACTTGAGATCTTCGAACAAGCGCGCGAGTTCTTCCGCTGCCGCCTCGTCAGCCGGCGCAAAGGCCTGCACGGCGTCGGCCTGCAAGGCGTCGAGACGGGCATAGCGCACCTGCTTCTCGCGCAAGGTATAAGCTTCGGACAGAGCCGCGGCATAGCGCTCCTGCAGCTGCGCGTACAGCGCTTCATTGCGCGCCGGCGCCGTCCAGACGCTCGCCTCACCCTTGGCCAGGGCGGCGAACTGGCGGATGGCGGTGATCGCCACCTGCATCTCGTCATGACCGAAGAGGACAGCCCCGAGCATCTCGTCTTCGCTCAGTTCCTTGGCTTCCGACTCGACCATGAGCACAGCACTCTCGGTGCCGGCGACGACCAGGTCGAGCTCTGACTTTTCCAGTTCGGCATAGCTCGGATTGATGATGTAGGCCTGCTCGACATAGGCGACACGGGCAGCGGCGATCGGCCCCTTGAACGGGATACCGGCGATGCTCAGCGCCGCCGACGTCGCCAGCATGGCGAGGATGTCGGGATCCTGGGTCTTGTCGGTGGAGAGGACGGTGGCCGTCACCTGCACTTCGTTGTAATAGCCTTCCGGAAACAGCGGGCGGATGGGCCGATCGATCAGGCGCGAGGTCAGCGTTTCCTTCTCGGAAGGACGCCCTTCACGCTTGTTGTAGCCACCGGGGATACGGCCGGCAGCGTAGGTCTTTTCCTGGTAGTTGACGGTGAGCGGAAAGAAATCCTGCCCCGCCTTGGCATTCTTGGCAGCGACCACCGCCACCAGCACGGTCAGATCACCCATGCTGGCGAGGACGGCACCGCTGGCCTGGCGCGCGACTTTGCCGGTGCGCAGGGTGACGGTCTGCCGACCATAATTGAACTCTTTGACGACCTCGTTGAACATGGTGTTGCCTCTTGTCATATCTTCATAGATGAGCCATGCGGGTGATGCGACCTTGCGCCCCAGGCCTCTAAGAATTGCGGTGCTACCCGCAGGCCTTAGAAGCCTCTGGACTGGCGTCGACCGCCTTATCCCCACTCAATAAAGAGGCGGCCGTAGCCGCCTCCCAACCTCAGCGACGCAGACCCAAGGAGCCGATCAAGGCCAGGTAGCGATCGCGATCCTTGCCGCGCAGATAATCGAGCAGCTTGCGCCGCTGATTGACCATGCGGATCAGACCACGCCGCGAATGGTGATCCTTGCTGTGCGCCTGGAAGTGACCGCGCAGATCTTCGATCTGAGCCGTCAGCAGGGCCACTTGCACTTCAGGGGATCCCGTGTCACCGGTCGCACGCGCATATTTAGCGACGACTTCAGCCTTTTGTGGTGCACTCAGCGCCATTGTCTTTACTCCAAGATGCTCTCTATCCACGGCAGGCCGTGCATCTTTACAGCCTGCGTGGGTTGGGAGGCGAACTGCCTCCGAACTCAGGGGAGTGTCATCTCCCGATCGGTGCGCAACATTCTTTCGGCGCGCAGGTAGCCGGCGGCATCGACGCGCGCGATGCCGATCAGCGTCTGGGCGCGATAGACTGCGTACAAGCCCGCCGCCGCTGCGACCGGGCCAGGGCGCTGACCGCGCTGCAGATTGTAGGCAAACTCGTCACAAATCGCCAGTCGCGGCCAACCCTGCAAGGCTGAATCGACGGGTAAAAGGTAGCCGCGCAAGGACTCACCGCGCTCATGCGCAGCGAGCAAAGTCGGCAAAGAGCAGATCCCGGCCTCCTCATAGGGGCCGACGCCGGTACGGCGCAAGGCGCCGACATAGGCGCCACAGCCGAGTTCCTGACCAATGTCGTCGACGAGGGAGCGGATATACGTGCCTTTCGAACAACACACTTCCAGCACCCAGCGCTCCTCATGGCGCGCGCGCAGCACCAGGGCATGGATGTGCACCTGACGCGCCGCCCGCTCTACTTCCTCACCGCGCCTTGCCAGGCGATAGAGCGGCACGCCATCGCGCTTGAGCGCCGAATACATCGGTGGGATCTGCGCCTGCGCACCACGGAAGCGCTGCAGCACCGCCTCGACCTCGGTATCGTTGAGATGCGGCCAAGCCTGCGGCGCACTCAGCTCACCCTCGGCGTCGAGGGTCGTGCTGCGGCGCCCGAGGACCATCTCGACGACATAGGTCTTGTCGCTGTCGAGCAGATACTGGGCGAATTTGGTGGCTTCACCGAAGCACAGGGGCAGGACGCCGCTGGCGAGAGGATCGAGGCTGCCGGTATGCCCCGCCTTTTCCGCCTGCAGCAGCCATTTGACCTTCTGCAACAGGGCATTCGAGCTCATGCCGAGCGGCTTGTCGAGCAACATGACGCCATCGATGGCCTGCCGTCCTGAGGCTGAAGATCGACTCAATGCGCCGCATCCTCAGGGTCATGACGGGCGGCATCTTCGGCCACCGCCTGACTGATCAGGCTCGACAGTCGTTGCGCGCGCAGCAGGACTTCGTCGTAATGGAAGCGCAGGCGCGGCACGACACGCGTGCGCAGACCCCGCCCCAAAGCGGCACGCAGCAGACCCGCCGCGCCCTGCAGGACCTCGACGCTGACGCGGTCAGCGACAGCGAGATCCTGGCCGAGGACGGTGACATAGACGTCGGCATAGCCGAGATCGCGACTGAGCTTGACCGCCGAGATGGTGACCATGCCGAGACGCGGATCTTTCAGCTCCTGACGGATCAGAACCGCCAGATCACGCATGATCTGGTCGGCGAGGCGTTCGAGTCGCTGGCTCACGTCGACCTCCGCTTACAGGGTGCGCTGGATGATCTGGATCTCATAGACCTCGATCTTGTCACCGGCCTTGATGTCATTGTAGCCCTTGACCGCCAGACCACACTCCATGCCATGCCGAACTTCCTGCACGTCATCCTTGAAGCGGCGCAACGACTCGAGCTCACCCTGAAAGACCACGACTTCATCGCGCAGCACACGGATGGGACGATTGCGGTAGATGGTGCCCTCGAGCACCATACAGCCGGCAGCAGCGCCGAACTTGCTCGAACGGAAGACATCGCGCACCTCGGCGACGCCGAGGATGTTTTCGCGGTGCTCCGGCGATAGGCGCCCGGCCATCGCCGCCTTCACGTCATCGATCATCTCATAGATGATGCTGTAATAGCGCAGCTCGATGCCGTCACGCTGGCAGTGCGCACGCGCACTGGCGTCGGCACGCACATTGAAGCCGAGGATGACGGCGCCGGTCGATTCGGCGAGATTGACGTCGGACTCCGTGATGGCACCGACGCCAGAGCCGACGATGGCGACCCGCACCTCGTCCGTCGACAGATCGTTGAGCGCCTTGATCAGCGCTTCGAGAGAACCGCGCACGTCGGTCTTCAACACCAGATTGACAGCGGCGCTCTCGTTTTTGCCGAGATTGGCGAAGACATTCTCCAGACGCGAACCGGACTGGCGATCGAGGCGCTGCTGACGATCACGGCTGGCACGGAAATCAGCGACTTCACGCGCCTTGCGCTCGTCATCGACGACCAGAAACTCATCACCGGCATCAGGGGCATCGGGCAATCCGAGCACTTCCACCGGAATCGATGGACCGGCTTCCTTGACCGGCTGACCATTCTCGTCGAGCATGGCACGCACGCGCCCGTAATGTGCCCCGGCCAAGACCAGATCACCCTGACGCAGAGTGCCTTTTTGTATGAGCAGGGAGGCGACCGGACCACGCCCCTTGTCGACACGCGCCTCGAGCACCACGCCTTGCGCAGCACCTTCGACGCTGGCCTGCAGCTCGAGCAGCTCGGACTGAATGAGGATGGCCTCGAGCAACTGATCGATGCCGGCGCCGGTATGCGCCGAGACCTTGACCACCTGGGTGTCGCCACCCCACTCTTCCGGCACGACCTGCTTCACCGACAGCTCATTGAGCACGCGATCAGGGTCAGCCGAAGGCTTGTCCATCTTGTTGATGGCGATGATCAGCGGCACACCAGCGGCACGCGCGTGATCGATCGCTTCGCTGGTCTGCGGCATGACGCCATCATCGGCAGCGACGACGATGACGACGATGTCGGTGACCTTGGCTCCGCGTGCACGCATCGACGAGAAGGCGGCGTGACCCGGAGTATCGAGGAAGGTGATCATGCCGCGCGGCGTCTCGACGTGGTAAGCGCCGATGTGCTGGGTGATGCCACCGGCTTCACCGGCAGCGACGCGGGTACGCCGGATATGATCGAGGAGCGAGGTCTTGCCATGGTCGACGTGACCCATGATGGTGACCACCGGCGCACGCGGATGCGTTTCACCAGCGTGCTCAAGCGAGCGCATGAGCGAATCTTCAAGCTCGGTGGCGCTGACCAGATGCGGACGATGTCCCATCTCTTCCACCACCAGAGCTGCCGTCGCTTGATCGATGAGCTGATGCGCCTGCACCATTTCGCCCATCTTCATCAAGGCACGGATGACCTCACGCACCTTGACCGCCATTTTCTGCGCCAGATCAGCGACGCTGATGAACTCGCCGATGGCGACATCGTAAACTTGTTTTTCCACCGGCTTCTCAAATCCATGTTTGCGCGATAGTGCGGAGCTCAAACCCCTGGGCTGCGGCTTGAAACTGACCTCTTCGTCACGCTTGCGCCCCGACTTGCCCTTACCGCCACGTGACGTGTTGCCGCGCCGAATCTCGCGGTCCTCACGCGCAAAAGAGTCTTCATAGGCGGTTCCGACGAGACCACGCGCCAGAGGCACGTCTTCGGTCTTGCCATCTTCCCGCTCGCTGCCACGCTGCGCCAGATCTTCGGTCATGCGCCGTGCCTGCTCGAGGGTGCGTTGTCGCGCCACCTCATCGAGCTCACGCCGCTGCTGCGCTTCCTGGCGCGAGCGCGCCTCTTCGGCGGAGCGCAGACGCTGCGCTTCCGCTTCGCGCGCAGCGCGTTCTTCGGCGCTCTCGGCGCGCGGTGCCGCGTGCAACTTGGGCGATGCCAGCTTGCGTTCACGCACTTCCTTCTGCGCACTCTCTTGCTGACGCCGCTGTTCTTCAGCGGCACGCCGGGCTTCTTCTTCTGCCGCCGCGACACGCGCTTCTTCTTCGGCCTGACGCTGTGCCTCAGCCGCCTGGCGCAGCTCGTCCTGACGTTGCGCTTCGGCTTCGGCTTCCAGGCGCGCCTGCTCGGCCGCTTCCTCGCTCGCGTCATCGACCTTGACGTAGGTGCGCTTCTTGCGAATCTCGACATTCACCGTCTTGCCGCCACGCGCACCGCTCGGACCCGAGGTCTTGAGCGTGGTGGTGGTCTTGCGACTCAGAGTGATGCGTGATGCCTCCGCCGGCGTCTCACCATGCGTACGCTTGAGAAACCCGAGCAGGGTTTGCCGGTCGGCATCGTTGATGCGGTCTTCGGGCGAGCCATGACTCAGGCCCGCTTGGCGCATCTGGGCCAGCAGGGTCTCCACCGGCTTTTTGACGGTGTCAGCGAGTTCTCTTACCGTGACTTCGGCCATACTCTTATCTCCCCCTGCCTTACTTGAACCAGGGCTCACGCGCCTTCATGATGAGGGCAGCAGCGCGCTGCTCATCCATACCCGCGATATCGAGGATGTCGTCGATACCCTGATCGGCGAGGTCCTCCATCGTCACCACGCCACGCGCCGCCAGGGCACGCGCCAACTCGGCGTCCATCCCTGGCATCGCCAGGAGATCCTCAGCCGGCTGTTGCACCTGCTCCTCGCTGACCAGCGCACGCGTCAGCAGCACGTCCTTGGCGCGCTCACGCAAAGCCTGCACGATCTCTTCGTCGAAACCCTCGATGGCGAGCATCTCCTCGATCGGCACATAGGCCACTTCCTCGAGTGAACTGAAGCCTTCTTCCACCAGCAACTGTGCCAGCTCTTCATCGACACCGAGATCCTGGATGAACATCGTGACATGCTGCTGCGCTTCGCCCTGATGCTTGGCTTCGGCCTCGCTGAGGGTCATGACATTGATGCGCCAGCCAGTCAGCTCGGAAGCCAGACGCACATTCTGGCCACCACGACCGATGGCCTGAGCGAGCTGCTCGTCATGCACCGCCACATCCATGGCGTGCGCGTCTTCATCGATGATGATCGACACCACTTCCGCCGGTTGCAGGGCATTGATCACATACTGAGCGGGATTGTCATCCCAGAGCACGATATCGATGCGCTCGCCACCGAGCGCCTCGCTCACCAGCTGCACACGCGACCCGCGCATGCCGATGCAGGCGCCCTGCGGATCGATGCGATGGTCATTGGTCTTGACCGCGATTTTGGCGCGCTGACCAGGATCACGCGCCGCACCTTTGATTTCGATGATCTGCTCACCGATCTCTGGCACTTCGATACGAAACTTTTCGATCAGCATCTCCGGCCGCGTGCGCGACATCATGAGCTGGGTGCCGCGCCCCTCCTGATCGATCTTGTAGAGCACAGCGCTGACCGTCTCACCGAGGCGGAAAGACTCACGCGGCAGCATATCCTCGCGCGCCAGGTAAGCCTCGGCATTGTTGCCGAGATCGAGGATGAGGCCATCGCGCGTCGTCTTCTTCACCGAACCGCGCAGGATCTCACCGAGGCGGTGGCGGTAGGCGTCGGCGACCATGGCGCGCTCGGCCTCTCTCACCTTGGTGACGATGACCTGCTTGGCCGTCTGTGCGGCGATGCGACCGAACTCGACCGATTCGATCTCTTCTTCGCGCACATCGCCGACCTGCATACCCTGCTCAGCGACGTCGCTGATCGCCAGCTGCTGCGCCGGCATCTCATGATCATGATCCTCGACCACCGTCCAGCGCCGGAAGGTCTCATAGTCGCCGGTCTTGCGATTGATGCTGACGCGCACGTCGACTTCATCGTTATCGAAACGCTTCTTGGTGGCGGCGACGAGAGCCTGCTCCATCGCCTGGAAGATGATTTCGCGCGGCACTCCCTTCTCATTGCTGACCGAGTCCACCACTGCGAGGATTTCTTTGCTCATGACCGACCTCAAGCTACGTTGACCACTGCCTTCATTCTGCGACGATATGTCCTTTATCGACTTGCGATAAAGTCAGTTCCACTTCGCCCCCTTCGACGACCAGATGCAGGCGACCGGTCTCATCGACGGCGCGCAACAGCCCCTGATAACGCCGCCGCCCCTGCACTGGGGCACAAAGACGCAGATGCACCTGCGATCCGACAAAACGCTGATACTGCGCCAGGGTGTAGAGCGGTCGCTCCCAGCCTGGCGACGAGACCTCGAGTATGTACTCACCAGCGATGGGATCCTCGACATCGAGAACACCGCTGACCTGATGACTGACGCGCCCACAGGTGTCGACCGTCACCCCTTCCGGGCTGTCGATATAGACGCGCAACACGCTGCGCCGCCCCTGCGGAAAAAACTCGACACCCCACAGCTCGACGCCGCAGGCGGCGACAGCGGGCGCCAGCATCTGAGCGAGTTTCTCTGCCTTGGTCGTTTGCGTCATCGTCTCACCGCCAAAAAAAAACCCACGTCATCGTGGGCCTTCTTCGTTTCGGCATCAAAAATCCGCCGAAACCGTCGAATGTCTGCGACCGTTTCATCATCCGATCGCCTGGCGATCGCTTTTCAGCGACGCCGCGTGGCGCCCACCTGAACAGGCTTCACCAACAAAAACAGGCGGATGCACCGCCTGTCGAATGTGGTAGCGGGGGCTGGATTTGAACCAACGACCTTCGGGTTATGAGCCCGACGAGCTACCAGACTGCTCCACCCCGCAACTGAGGCCGATCATTCTAAGTGGCTTGGCCACCTCTGTCAATAGCCATCATCGATCTATAGCCTGATAACGACGACCGTGCGACCGCCGGCAAGCCCCTAGGCATCGATCGGCGGCAAGGGCTGCAACAGCGCCGCGAGCTCATCAGCGCTGAATTGACCGGTCGTAGCGCCGTCGCCACCGAGAACGGCGTCGATCAAATGCGACTTCTTGTCCTGCAGCGCCAATATTTTCTCTTCGATGCTGCCCGCCACGATCAGGCGATAGACGAAGACAGCCTTTTCCTGCCCGAGGCGATGGGCGCGATCGGTCGCCTGCTGCTCGACGGCGGGATTCCACCAGGGATCATAGTGGATGACCGTGTCGGCCGTGGTGAGATTGAGTCCGACCCCACCCGCCTTGAGGCTGATGAGAAAGACCGCAACCTCGCCCTGCTGAAAACGCTGCACCGGCGTGGTCCGATCGACGCTTTCTCCGGTCAGGGTGACATAGGTGATGCCGCACTTCTCGAGAGCGGCGGCGATGAGTTCGAGCATGGTGGTGAACTGCGAGAACAGCAGGATGCGCCGCCCTCCGCGATCAGCGCCGGGAGCATCTCCAG
>JAKBFV010000112.1 GCA_021833365.1 Pseudomonadota bacterium
CGCCATCCAGGCGGTGATGACCGCCCACTACCCCGCCCCTCCCAGAAGTCTGCGTGGCCATACCCTGCCGTTCGCACTCTGGGTCGAGCATCGCCTGCAAGCCGAGGATTGACATGCATCGCCTAGCTTTATCTTTTTCCCTCCTGGCGGCGAGCTGGTGGCCGCTGTCTGCGGCGGCGACCGAGCCTTACACCCACGTCGTCCTGATCAGCGTCGATGGTCTGCACGCGCAGGACCTGCAAGGCTGGATCACCGCTCATCCCGACTCGCAGCTTGCGCAGTGGTCACACCATGCCCGCCTCTACAGTGAGGCCTATACGCCGGGTCCTGCCGATTCCTTTCCTGGTCTGGAAGCCCTGATCAGCGGCGCCGACCCACAGCTCTCCGGCCTGTGGTATGACGTCAGCTGGGATCGGCGTCTGTCGCCGCCGGCTTCGTCCTGCCAGGTGCGCGGCACGACCGTGCGCCTCGATGAGAGCCTCGATGATCACCAGGGTCACATCGATGCGCAGCGTCTGCCGCGCGATCCCGATCATGGCTGTCAGGTGGTCTGGCCACATCAGTACGTGCGCGTCAACAACGTCTTCAGCGTCGCGCACCAGCATCATCTGCGCACCGCCTGGATGGACAAGCATCCAGCCTACGAGTTCGTGCAAGGTCCGAGTGGCGACGCCGTCGATGACCTGTGGACACCCGAGATCGGCGCCAACTTTGAAGGCGTCGCCCAGAACGACAACCGCATCACCGGCTCCCTGGCACAGACCGAGGCCTATGATCAGGGCAAGATGCGCGCCTTGCGTTTTGAGTTGCAGGGCCGTGGTCACGATGGGCATCAGGTGGCGCCGGTGCCAGCCCTGCTCGGCCTCAATCTGCAGAGCGTCAGCGTCGCGCAAAAACTCTTCGGCTATGACGTCGCTCAGCAGCCGACACCGCCCCTGCAGCAGGCCCTTGCCTTCTGTGATGCGCAGCTGCAGCAGCTGCAGGCGACCCTGACGGCGGAACATCTGGATGCGCACACGCTGATCATCCTCACCGCCAAACACGGCAACAGTCCGATACGCAGCGACCGTTTACGCCATATCGACGTCGCGCAGCTGCGCGCCGCCATCGCTGCTGCCGTACCCGGTGCTCTGGCGCACCTGACCGCTGACGATGTCGCCCTGATCTGGTTGCATCAGGCGGCAGATGCCCATCGTCTGCGGCAGGCCCTGCTGGCTCAGGCCGATGCGCTCGGTATCGCGCGTATCATCGAGCATGGCACGACACCGGATACACGCACGCCTGACCTCATCGTCATCACCCAGCCCGGCGTCATCTACGGCAGTGCCACGACGAAAAAGAAGGCGGAACACGGTGGCTACGCCGATGATGATCGACACGTCGCGCTGATGCTCGTCGATCATGCGCCAGGTCAGGTGATCACGAGCCGTGTCAGCACCCGACAGGTCGCTCCGAGCATCCTGCAGGCGCTGCAGCTGCCGCTCGCCGAGCTCGATGCCTGGGCGCGTGAACACGTGCCGGTCCTGCCTGCCACAGAGACGAGCGCACGACCTTGAGGATAGGACCAGGGGCGCGCCTGCGACGCCCCTGCCATTGATCCCCCGTAATCGCCCGCTGAGAAACTTGCCTCTGGCGTCACGCCTCGCCTCCCGGGATAATAGCGACAAAAGGATGGCGCAAGCGCCGTCAACCAGCTGGCGAGGAAGGCGATGAACGTGGACAGGCGTGAACCGACACGACGATACCTGGGTGGTTTCACCGTCATCGAGCTGATGATCGTTCTCGCTGTCGCCGCCCTGCTCGGCATGATGGCGACGGCCAATTTCACCAACACCATCGCCCGTGACCGCATCAATGGTGAACTCGCCGATCTGCAAGCCGACATGACTTATGCGGCGGCGGAGGCGGTGCGCGAGGGCCTGCTGGTGACCCTGTGCGCCTCCAGCGATGGTCTCACCTGCAGCAAGAGCACGAACTGGAACGATGGCTGGATCGTCTTCGCTGACCCGGCTGGTGATCAGACCCTGCCCACCGGTGCTAGCATCCTGCATCACCATACCGCTTTCATCGGCAATGACACCCTCGTCGCCGACAACAGCGTCTGGTACATCAGCTACAACCGTGGCGGCTATATCAACAACATCGCCACCACCATTCCCAGCGTCACCTTCACCGACCACGCCAGTCCGGCCTCGACCTATACCACCGCTTGCCTGGCGGTCACTTTCATGGGCCTGGTCAGCCAGGAAGTCTCGGGTCAGGGGGCCTGTCTATGAAGCCTGAACAGCAGCGCGGTTTCAGCCTCATCGAGGTGATGGTGGCGGTCGCCATCATCGCCGTCGGTCTGCTCGGTCTGGCCAAGGTCGACGCCATGTCGATCAGCGAAGGGCACGTCAGTTCGGTGCGCTCGGTCGTCGCCATGGATGTCAGCAGCCTGGCCGCCGCCATGCACAGCAACGCCACCTTCTGGGCCGACACCAGCAATGCCCCGGCGACGGTGCAGATGGCGGCGCAGGGCAAGACGCTCAGTGTCAGCAATCCGAGCACGCTGAGTGCCGCCGCCGTGCCGAGCGGTGCCTGCCAGAACAGCGTCTGTACTCCCGTGCAGATGGCAGCGGCCGATCTTGCGACCTTCGGCACCGCTCTTTATCAGGCGGTGCCGCTCGGCACCGTCACCATCACCTGCAACACGGTGCCAGCACCGGTCAGCTGTTCGATCGCGGTGAGCTGGCAGGAGAGCTCGGTGGCGATCAATGGTTCCATCCTCAACGCTGCCAGCGGCAACAGCAGCGTCTTGCAGACCTATAGCATGATGGTGCAGCCATGAAGACTCCAGTCCGGCGGCAACAGGCGGGGTTCAGCCTGCTCGAACTGATGATCGCCAGCACCATCGGCCTGTTTGTCGTCGGCGGCATCCTCACCCTGCTGCTCAGCGTCTATCAAGCCAACCAGGCGCAGGGCAAACTCGCCCAGATCAATGACAACGCCAGCATGGCGATGCAGATCCTGACCAATGTGCTGCAGTCGGCCGGCTACATCCCCGACCCGTCCACCGGTGGCTCGGCCAGCAACGAGATGCCCGCCACCACCACTTATCTGAG
>JAKBFV010000068.1 GCA_021833365.1 Pseudomonadota bacterium
GCCGCGGCCGCTTTGGCGAGCGCACGCGGCTCAGCCTTGGCGCCAATGTCCTTGGCGATCTGTGCAACACCATTGATGCCGGAGGCCTTGTGCAAGTAGCGAACGCAATCCAGCAACGTCAACTCGGCGCCAGCCACTTGGGCAAAACCTGCATCACTCTTCATTTGGTCGAGCCAATCGGGTTGATTGAGCTTTGCGAAGGCCTTGTGCGTCTGATAGAGAAACTGGAGCCGGTGGCGGCCGATCTCGAAGTCCCGCAACTGTTTGGGCACAACCACCTGAAAGACCATGGCGGCCTGGTGCGATGAGCCGTGGAAGGCCGCAGCACGCAGCAGCGAGATGCGATAGTCGATGCCCTGATACTTCATCAAGGGATCGATCCAACGAACGGGGTCGGGGGCGCCGGCCATCTGATCCTCGGGACGCAGGATCAAATAGAAGCCATGGCGAGGATTGGCCAACCGGCGTTTTTTTACCAGCCGGGTGATCGCGGCAGTCAGTCCTTCAGGTTTCAGGTCGACCGCAGCCAGCGCCTCTTCACGGTCGAAGTACGCACGACCATGAAGAAGCCGCTCATCAACGAATTGGTCAAGGGATGCCATTCCCGGAGCATATGCAAAAACCGACAAAATGGCAATGTTTTGGCGTATGAGTTGGGGTGCTTGGTGTTGATGCTCGTTGAAAATTGACCCTTGGGGGGGCAGAATTCAACGCGCGCTCATACCCCAGAGAACTCAGGCGTATCTGGCAGTGCATGAAGCAACTTGTGCAGAGCGCCCGAAATTTGCCCCAACAGAAACAACAAACAAACATAACAAATTGATTTTATGAGCAAAGAAGATTTGTCGATGCACACACCGATGATGCAGCAGTACCTGCGCATCAAGAGCGAGCACCCGCAAGAGCTGCTCTTTTACCGCATGGGCGACTTCTACGAGCTCTTTTTCAACGACGCCGAAAAAGCCGCACGTCTCCTCGACATCACCCTGACCAGCCGCGGCAAGAGCGCCGGTCTGCCCATCCCCATGGCCGGGGTTCCCTACCATAGCGCCGAGTCCTATCTGGCGCGACTGCTGCAGGCGGGAGAGTCGGTAGCGATCTGCGAGCAGATCGGTGATCCGGCCAGCAGCAAAGGTCCGGTCGAGCGCAAGGTGGTGCGCATCGTCACTCCCGGCACAGTCAGCGACGAGGCCTTTCTCGATGAGCACAGCGATACCCTGCTCGCAGCTCTCGCCGGCGATGAACAGGGGGGCGCTCTCGCCTGGCTGGACATGGGCAGTGGCCGCGTCTGGGTCAGCGTCTTCGACGACCGCAGTCAATTGCAGGCGGAGCTGGCTCGCCTGCATCCGGCCGAACTCCTCATCGCCGAGCCCAGTGCCTGGCCACCGGAACTCCTCGGTACGCGCACGCGGCCTCGCCCAGCCTGGGATTTTGCCGCCAGCAGCGCCCACCACAGCCTGTGCGACGCCTACGCACTCAGCCACCTCGATGGCCTCGGTCTGCACGATGAGGCACGCATGTTGCCGGCCCTCGGCGCCCTCCTCGCCTATGTGCGCGAAACGCAACGCGGCCTGCTGCGCCATCTGCGCCTGCCGCAGGTACACCGTCAAGATGAAACCTTGCTCCTCGACCCGGTCACCCGGCGCAACCTCGAGCTCACCGCCACCCTCAGCGGCGACAGCAAGCACAGCCTCGCCTGGGTCCTCGATCATACCCATACCGCCATGGGCTCACGCCTGCTGCGGCGCTGGCTGCACCAGCCGCTGCGCCGCCTGGACATCCTCACCGCGCGCCAGGAGGCCATCCTTGCGCTACAGCCTCTGCACGAGGTGCCGGCGCCTATCCTCGCCGACATCGGCGACATGGAACGCATCCTGGCGCGCACCGGCCTTGGCAGCGCTACACCGCGCGACCTCGAGCGCCTGTTGCGCAGCCTGCGGTGTGTGCCGGCCTTACGCCAGGCACTGCAGGATGTCATGGCGACACAGGTGCAGACCCTGCTGCAGGGCCTCGACGAGCACCCCGACCTGATCGCTCTGCTCAGTCGCGCCCTGCAACAGCCGGCGCCGAGTACGCTGCGCGAAGGGGGCTTCATCGCCACCGGTTATGACGCTGAACTCGATGATCTGCGCGCTCTGCAGGAAGACGCTTCGAGCTTCCTGCTCGAGCTCGAACGCCGCGAGCGCGAGAGCAGCGGCATCGCCACCCTCAAGGTCGGCTACAACCGGGTGAGCGGCTACTACATCGAGCTCAGCCGTGGTCAGGCCGAGCGCGCACCAGCGCACTTCATTCGCCGCCAGACCCTGAAGAACGCCGAACGTTACATCACCCCTGAACTCAAACGCTTTGAGGACAAGGCGCTGTCAGCGCATACGCGCGCCCTCGCCCTCGAGCGCCAGCTCTATGAGGCCCTGCTGCAACGCCTCCATGTCGATCTAGCGAGCCTGCAGACCTGCGCCGACGCCATCGCCGAGCTCGACGTCCTGCTCAATCTCGCCGAACGTGCCGAGAGCCTCGCCTGGACCCGTCCACAGCTGCAGCAGGAGCGCGGCATCAGCCTGCGCGCCGCGCGCCATCCGGTGGTCGAGGCAGTGCTCGACGCCGCTTTCATCGCCAACGATCTGGAGCTGCATGAGGATCGCCGCCTGCTGGTCATCACCGGCCCCAATATGGGCGGCAAATCGACCTTCATGCGGCAGACGGCGATCATCGTTCTGCTCGCCCAGATCGGTTCCATGGTGCCGGCCGCGGCCGCCCGCATCGGCCTCGTCGACCGCATCTTCACCCGTATCGGTTCCGCCGATGACCTCGCTGGTGGGCGCTCGACCTTCATGGTCGAAATGAGCGAAACGGCGACCATCCTCAACCAGGCAGGTCCGCACAGCCTGGTCCTGATGGATGAGATCGGCCGCGGCACCAGCACCTTCGATGGCCTCAGTCTGGCCTGGGCGAGTGCCGTCCATCTCGCCGAGCACTTACGCGCTCTCACTCTGTTCGCCACCCACTATTTCGAGATGACGACACTGGCTGAGCAGGTCGAGGCTGTCGCCAATCTGCACGTCGGCGCCCTTGAACACGGTGACAAGATCGTTTTTTTACATACCGTTCAGGAAGGGCCGGCGAGCCAGAGCTATGGCCTGGCGGTGGCCCAGCTCGCCGGTGTGCCGCGCGCCGTCATCGCCGCAGCGCGCGACAAGCTGCGCCGTCTCGAGGATCAGGAAGTGCTCCAGCAGCAGGAGCAGGCGCCGCGCCAGGCTGATCTTTTTGCGGCCGCAGAGCCGGCAGCGCTGATCGCCCTGCGCGCCCTCGACCCTGAGCGACTGACACCGCTCGAGGCGCTGCAGCGTCTTTATGACCTGCAGGCGATGCTCGACCGATGAGCGATCTGACCGGTAAGGATCTTGGCCACACCCGCCGTTACCGTTACACTAGTCGCTACCGTTGACCCAGCTCTCATCGAGGCAGCCCATGACCTTTGTCGTGACCGAAAACTGTATCAAATGCAAATACCAGGATTGTGTCGAAGTCTGTCCCGTCGACTGCTTCTATGAAGGCCCCAATTTTCTCGTCATCCACCCTGACGAATGCATCGACTGCGCCCTGTGCGAACCGGAATGCCCGGCGAACGCCATCTTCTCGGAAGATGAGATCCCGGCTGACCAGAAAGAATTTCTGCAGATCAACGCCGAACTGGCGCAGATCTGGCCGAACATCACAGAAAAAGGCGAACAGCCCGCTGACGCGCAGGACTGGGATGGTCGCCCGGACAAGCGCAAGCTGCTCGAGCGCTGAGTTCAGCCGATCTTCAATCCGCAGCGTAAAGCATAATCGATGCGGGCGGTGATGGCGGGGTGATCAACCTCCTCGCCCATCACCATCTGCTGTTGCGTGCGTGCCTTCTGATGCCGCCGCAAGGCCTCCTCGATACGCTGTAATTCGACATTGTCCGGTAGCAGGACGGTGACTTCCAGGGTATCGACGATGGGGCGACGATACTGGATGTCAAAGTTCACCGCGAGCACCTGACAGTGCGTCGGTAGGGTGCGATCGCACCAGTCCTGCCAAAGCACCCATCCCGCCACCTGCAAAAGCGCTGAAAGACTGCCGGCAAAGGCTGTGCCCTTGTCATTGCTGTTCGGCGCCAGGGGCGCACTCAGACGCCAGCCACGGGGGCAGGGCTGCAGCTGCAGTTGCATGGCGGCGGTGAGCGGAATCTGGCGGTACAACTCTTCGATAGTCACGACCAAACACTCCAAAAGGGTTGAGGCAGTGGACGCTCGGCGCGACGCGGCGGCACCGGCGGCGATCCGACGTAGACCAGGGCAGCGATCCTCTCATCATCGGCGAGAGCAAAAGCGGCACGCACCGCCGCGTCACTGACCAGGGCTCCGGTGCGCCAGATGGCGGCGTAACCCTGGGCGTGCAGGGCGAGCATCAGATTCTGCACAGCGGCGCCCATGCTCAGCCACTGCTCGTGTGCCGGCACGGCAGCGTCCTCACGCAGGCGCAGGATGGCGACGATGAGGGTCGGCGCGCGCAGGGGCTGCTGACGCAGACGCTCGATCTCGGCGGCGCTGCGCTGCGGCTGCAGCGCCTGCTGGGAGGCGGCATAGAGGGCAGCGAGGCGCACGCGCGCCTCGCCATGGACGACGAGATAACGCCAGGGCTGCAAGGCACGATGATCAGGTGCACACAAGGCAGCGCGGATGGCCAGCTCGATCTGAGCCAGATCTGGCCCCGGCGCCACGAGGACCGGTTGCGAGCTGCGTTCGAGCAGTCCCTGCAGCAATTCCATGAATTCTCTCCCTTCTGCATAGGAGTTCTAGCGGCAGTCATCGCTGCGGTCAAGACCTTCATAAACATGACAAAATTATGTCAGAGTTCATTCTCATCCGCCGCACAGATGACAGAAAAAAGACTGTTTGTAGTGATTGTTGGACAAGAGGCCCTTTCTCAGCTAAGGTTTTTCGCTATCTTGACCGAAAGCCACCGTCAAGATTAAATATTATTTTAATGTGGTGACAAATTGCTTCAAATCAACAACACGGACCTTCGTTGCCAGCAATATCGAACCGTCAATCTTCAGGAGGAATGACATGACTTCATCCATCACTTCGAGGCTGCCATCCTGGCGCCTGCTCATGCTGCCCTTGATCGGCGGCTTGGCTGTACAAGGCGCACAAGCTGTGCCCAGCTATGCCCGTCAGACCGGCATGCCCTGCGAAGCCTGCCACACCATGTATCCCGAACTGACCCCCTTCGGTCGTGACTTCAAGATGAACGGGTACACCATCACCGGCATGCAGCAGATCCAGTCCAAGGGTAGCGACAACGCCGCCGCCTTGAAGCTCAATGAGATCCCGCCGCTGTCCCTGATGCTGCAGACCAGCGTCTCGGAAGTGCGCGGCGTCAACAAAGCCAATGGCCCGGCAGCAGAGCAGGTGACCTCGCAGTTCCCGCAGCAGTTGAGTCTGTTCTTCGCCGGTGAGATCTCGCCGCACATGGGCTCTTTCCTGCAGATCACCTACAACCACCAGAGTGATCACTTCACCCAGGACCAGTCGGAAATCCGCTACGCCAACCAGTCGACCCTGGCCGGCATGCCGCTGACCTATGGCCTGACCCTGAACAACACCCCGACCATGGAAGATCCGTGGCAGGGTACTCCAGCTTGGGGCTTCCCCTACATCACCCCGGGTGCCGCTCTACCGAGCCCGGCCGCGCAGCCTTTCATCATGGGCAAGCTCGCCCAGTCGGTGGTCGGCCTCGGTGGCTATATGCACCTCGACAACCACTGGTATGCTGATCTGACCGGCTACCGCTCGGAACAGGCTGGCCTCGGTCAACCTTATCAGCCGAGCGCGACCAATATGATCAGTGGCGTCGCTCCCTATCTGCGTCTGGCCTATGACACCAACGTCGGCAACGGCTATCTCGAAGTCGGCGCCTATGGCATGGCCGTCAACATGATCCCGACCGGCATCACCGGCACCTCCAACCGTATGGTCGACTCGGCGCTGGATACCCAGTACGAACTGCCCCTCGGCAACAACGAGCTGATCGTGCGCGGTACCTACATCCATGAGAACGACACCTGGAATGCCATTCCGCACGCCGCAGCCGGCCAGCAGTGTGCCGCCGGGACGGTGTGTTCGAGCAACAACAGCGACTCGCTCAACACCCTCAACCTGAACGCCGCCTTCCACTTCGCCAACCAGCAGGAAGTGTCGCTGGGCATCGTGCGCACGACCGGCACCTCGGACTACGCTTACTACAACAACGCCCAGGTGGTCGCCGGTGTACCCTACGGCAACCCCAACGTGCTGAGCGGCGATGCCTCGGGCAGCCCGGACAGCACCGCCTGGATCGCGCAGTACGAGTTCCTGCCCTGGCAGAACGTCCAGCTCGGCGTGCAGTACACCGCCTACACCAAGTTCAATGGTGCCACGACCAACTACGATGGCATGGGCCGCAACGCCAGTGCCAACAACACGGCGATGGTCTACGGCTGGTTCATGTGGTAAGTTAGCGCTGTCATAGGCTGACGGGCCATGCGGCCCTGAAGGGGGGAAGGGCATCCTTCCCCCCTTTTTCGTGGTTTCTTTTTGGCTGATGACCACCTTTGGATGGCTGCCTTTTTATAGGGAGAGGAGTCCGTGATGAAGATTCACGCCTGTTTGATCGCCACCGCCATCGCCTGCGCCTGGCCTGTCGCACATGCTGAAGACGCCCCCAGTCGCGCTGAGTTCGATGCCCTGGTGCAGCGCGTCCAGTCGCTCGAGCAACGCCTTGATGCACAGCAGAAATCGATCACCGCCGCGGCGGCCGTCACGACCGTCCCCAAAGAGCAACCTGCCCTCGCCGAGGCACCGGCACAGTGGAAAAAGCTGGAACCCGGCATGAGCACGGCGCAGGTCCTGCAATACCTCGGCAGCCCCGACCGCAAGATGCTGATCAATGGTCATGCTCTGTGGTACTACGAAACGCAGCATGGCGTCGGCTCGGTCCTGTTCACCATCGACGACAAGGTGAGCAGTTCGCAAGAACCGCCGCGCTGGTGAAACGCGACTGACGAGGTCCTGCGATGTCCCACTCTGAAGCTGCTTTTGTGGCGCTGCGCATCGCCATCCTGACCGTCTCCGACACGCGGTCATTGGACAACGATACGTCCGGCGCCTATCTCGCCCAGGCACTCGGCGAGGCCGGCCATCATCTCGCTGACCGCCGCATCGTCATCGATGATATCCACCGCCTGCGCGCGCAAGTGTCGGCCTGGATCATCGCCGATGACATCGATGTCATCATCACCACCGGTGGCACCGGGTTTTCCGGTCGCGACTCGACGCCCGAGGCCTTGAGCGTGCTGTTCGACAAGCAGGTCGATGGCTTTGGTGAGTTGTTTCGCCAGCTCTCCTTGCAGGAGATCGGCAGTTCGACCCTGCAATCGCGCGCGCTCGCCGGCATGGCGCGCGGCAAGTTCATCTTCTGTCTGCCCGGCTCTACCGGTGCCTGCCGTACCGCCTGGACCGGCATCCTGCAGGCACAACTCGATGCGCGCACACGCCCCTGCAACTTTGTCGCGGTCATCCGCACTTTTCAGCAACAGGCGCGTTGAAGGCGCGCTGAGCTGCTCACTGCAGCTTCATGCGCGCGCGATCGAGGAGCTGACGCAGTACGCGCAAGGTCACGGTGACCTCTTCATGAGGGATGCCGGTGAGCAAATCGCGACGCAAATCATCCGCCGCCTGCTCGACTTCGCGCCCGATGCCACGGGCACGATCGGTCATCAGGACATGATTGCTGCGCCTGTCCTCGGGATCGATCTGGCGCAAAATCCAACCATCGGCTTCGAGGCGATCGAGAAGGCGAACCAGGGTCGCAGCTTCGATGCCCATGACCGCAGCCAGTTCACCTTGCGCCATCAGTTGCGGATGACGATGCAACTGCAGCAGGCACAGCCATTTCGCTTGCGACAACCCGAGAGGACGCAGACGCTGATCGAGAGCCTGTCGCCAGGTCTTGCTCGCCAGCGCCATCAAAGGGCCCAGATGCTCCTTCTCCGCCATAGCACCGCCTTCATGTCATACCGATGACGCCATCATACACAAAACATGCCCTGCTGATGAATGGTTCATGCCCGAGAAGGTTTGAAAGCACCGTCAGAAGGCCTTATCCTTGCGCATCAACCGATGATCCTCAGGAAGAGGGTCGCCTTGACCAGGAGCAGACAGGATGAGATGCATACGATGGGCGCTGTTGGCATTGAGCGGCTGGACGGGACTGGCGAGCGCCGATGATGGCGCCGGCCTCGACCCGACGATGATTCCCAGCCTCATCTACTCAGCCGGCCGCAGCGACACCACGCGCTCCAACAACGGCAGCGGCGTCGGTTCAGGCTATTTTCTCGACGTCAACTACGCGCGCACTTTCGTCAATATGGGCGTCGACTACAAGAATTTCACCCAGGAACACGCCGCCAACGCCTACGTCGGCATCGGCTTCGCCAACCTCCTCGAACTGCAGGTCGGCGATGGCTCGCGCGGTCCGGTGCAGCGCCTGCGCCACGACTTCAACCTGACGCAGATCTACGACTTCATGACCGGCAATCATCGCTCGCCCTACAGCCTGACCCTGGACAATCGCCTCACCTTCACCTTCGCCATCGAACGTTACTCGACGCACAGCGAACTCGACAACGCCTCGATAGGATTTGGGCTGCTCTACTGACCATGTCAGCGACGCTGCGCGGGTTCCGGCTCCACGATGAACTGGCGGGCATCATCGCCAGCGTCGCTGACCGTGTCGAACTGCAGATCGCCGATCTCGTTGAATATGGTGGCGAGAGCTGGCCCCTGTCGGTCCTGAGCATGGGCAGCGCCGAGCCCGACGCTCCCGCCGTCGCTTTCATCGGTGGCGTGCATGGCCTGGAACGGATCGGCAGCGATGTGGTCCTCGCCTTGCTGCGTTCCCTGGTAGCGCGCATGGACTGGGATCTCAGCCTGCAGGCCCTGCTCGATCGCGTCCATCTCGTCTTCATGCCGGCGGTCAATCCCGTCGGTCTGGCGCGCATGACCCGCGCCAACGGCCAGGGCGTCGATCTGATGCGCAATGCCCCACACGATGCCAGCGGCAAAACGCCGTTTCTCATCGGTGGCCATCGCTACTCGGCGCATCTGCCCTGGTATCGCGGCCCGGCATCCGGCCCCATGGAAGTGGAGGCGCGCGCGCTCTGTCAGGTCATCCGCGAGCATCTCTTTGGCCGCCCCATGGCCATCGCCATCGACTGCCACTCCGGCTTTGGTCTGCGCGATCGTATCTGGTTTCCCTACGCCCGCCATCATCAGCCGGCGGCACACTTGGCCGAGGCCTTCGCCTTGCGTCATCTGTTCAACACCGCCTACCCGCAGCACAGCTTCTACATCATGGAACCACAATCGCTGATCTATTCGACGCACGGCGATCTCTGGGACCACCTCTATGATGAACACCTGGCGACGCAAGCCGGCATCTTTCTGCCTTTTACCTTGGAGATGGGCTCATGGACCTGGGTGCAGAAGAACCCGCGCCAGCTCTTTTCCTTGTTCGGCCACTTCAATCCCATGCTGCCACACCGCCTGGAACGGGTGCTGCGCCGCCATCTGACCCTGTTCACCTTTCTCATCCAGGCGACCGCCGCGCACGCCCACTGGTGCCCTGACCCGCGCGCGCGCGCGCACTACCAGCACGCCGCCCTGCAGCGCTGGTACCCCGATCTGGCTTGAGAAAAGTTAACGGGCTGTCACAGTTCATTAACATTGACGTCATGACTCGTCCCTAATCTGCAAGCGCCCAGAGCGGGCCTGACCATAGATTGGGGGAGAGAAGGATCATGAAGAGACAGATCGGGCAACGACGCCTGCTGGCCGAGTTGATTTTAGCGGGCATGCTGATCGGCGGTGTGCAAGCGCAAGAACAGGTCGACCTGGGCACGGTACAGAACGACGCCAGCGACATCAATAACAGTGCCGGCGGCAGCAGCTCGCAGTCGGCTCCGGCACAGGCACCGTCACAGGCATCCCTGTCGGAAACCGAACCTGCGTCCATCATCTCCCGCCACTACATCGAGAACAACACCGGACCGGGATCGAACTACACCGACCTGATCAGCATCGCTCCGAGCGTGTTCAATGTCGATCCAAACGGCAATGGCCTGATGGAATCACAGGGCCTGAGCATCCGCGGCTTCCAGGATGGTCAGTAC
Source organism: Pseudomonadota bacterium (assembly GCA_021833365.1). Classification (GTDB taxonomy): domain Bacteria; phylum Pseudomonadota; class Gammaproteobacteria; order Pseudomonadales; family Moraxellaceae; genus JAJZHK01. The sequence continues at coordinate 10,241 of JAKBFV010000068.1, forward strand.
AACGTCACCTTCGACGGTATTCCTATCGGCGACTCGAATGACTTCACCCATCACTCGACCTCCTACTTCATGCCGCAGGATCTCGGCGCCATCACCGTCGATCGCGGCCCGGGCAGCGCCGCCGTCATCGGTTATGCCACCTTCGGCGGCACCGTCGCCAATACCACCAAGGATCCCTCGCAGACCGCTGGCATCACGCCCTACACCAGCTATGGCAGCTTCAACACCAAGCTGGAAGGTGTGCAGTTCGACTCCGGCACGATGAAGAACTGGGGTGACGCTTCCGCCTATATGGACGTCAAGCAGGTCTCCAGCGATGGCTACCTGAGCTACGCGCACCAGCGCCGCACCAATGCCATCTTCAAGATGCTCAAGCCTCTGGGCGACAACACCATGCTGACCTTCATGTCCATGGTCAACCAGCTCGACCAGAATCCGCCGAGCGGCGCCACCCTGACGCAGATGCAGATGTATGGCAACAACTTCGGTCTGTCGAACAACCCCAACAGCCAGAGCTTCATCGGCTACAACCGCGACCAGATCAACGGCGACATGTCCTACATCGGCCTGAACAGCGAGCAGGGCAGCTGGACCCTGGACGACAAGATCTACACCTTCGGCTATCGCCACATCGGCTACAACGGACAGACCTTCGGCCTGCCCTACAATCTCGAGTCGAGCAACCAGTACTCCAACCTGACTCCGGGCGGCATCGGTGGCGGCCTCGGCACCCAGCTGCAGACGGCGCAGGGCTACCTCAATCAGCCCAATGACGTGCCTGGCATCTCGATGACCATGCAATACCGTTCGGTGGGCAACGTCTTCCGCGCCTCCGACCACCTCAGCGCCGGCGACCTCAACCTCGGTGTCTGGTTCGACCATCAGTACAACTCGCGTTCGAACCAGAACGTCGACTGGAGCATGAACGGTGCGCCCAACTACATGGTCACCGGCACCCAGCAGACGACGCCGTCCTCCTACAACTGGCTGATGAGCGACAGCTGGAACACCTTCCAGCCCTATGCCGAGTTCGCCTGGAAGCCCGTCGATGGCCTGACCGTGCGCCCTGGCCTCAAGTACGTCTCCTTCGAGCGCAGCCTGAACGCCACCGTCAACAATGGCACCGGCTTGCCGATGGACTATAGCAAGCGCTGGAGCAAGGCCCTGCCTTCGCTCGATGTGCACTACAACCTGAGCAGCAACTGGAGCACTTACGCCCAGGCATCGGAAGGCTTTCTGGCACCGAACCTGAAATACTTCTACATCAATATGCCTGGCCAAAATACTCTGCAGCCGCAGAGCACGCGCAACTACCAGTGGGGCACGGTGTACAAGACGGGTCGCTTCACGGCTGACTTCGATGCCTACCTGATCGACTTCTCGAACGAGATCCTGAGCGGCACCATCAACAACAACACCTACTACTACAACTCCAACGGCGCCACCCGCTACAAGGGCGTCGAAGGCGAAGCGACCTACTTCGTCGGCTACGGCACCAGCCTCTACGCCAACGGCTCGGTCAACAGCGCCCACGACAGCGCCGGCAACTGGCTGCCGAATACCCCGGTGCGCACCGCCGCCGCTGGCCTGATCTATGACAAGGACGGCATCTATGCCTCGCTCATGGACAAGTACATCGGCTCCTACTACACCGGCCAGTCGGGATCGCTCTATCCGAACAGCCCCAGCATCGGCAACTACATGGTCAACGGTTACTCGATGGCCAGCCTGTCGGCGAGTTACAGCTTCGGCAAGGATCAGGCGACCAAGGTCAGCATGCAGGTGGACAACCTGTTCAACAAGGGTGGGCTTTATTACACCAATGGTACGGCGCCGCAGGGTGACATCCTGTTCTGGGGCATCCCGGGACGCTCGGTCACCGTGTCGCTCAGCACCAAGATCTAAGTCGGTCAGCTGGTACACGCACCCACGCTTCGTGGGTGCGTTTTTTAGTTATCGGGGATGAAAAGCGCATGCCTCGTCCACCCCAAGCGGCGACATTCCGTCACCGTGCATGCCCAGTCAGGTCATCATGTCTATGCACAATATCTCCCATATCGCCGCTGCCTCGGGTGGCATCATCTACATCATGGCGCTGCTCCTGCTGATCGCCCTGACCCTGGTGATCGAGCGCGCCTTCTACCTCTTCCGCGCCCTGAACGCCGGCACGCGTTTGATGCGCCAGCTCGATGAGCATACCCATCCCTCCCTGGCGCAGCTGCGCGATCTGTCCGGGCAATACCAGGGCATGCCGCACGAGCGTCTGCTGCAGACGGCCATCGATCTGCGCCAGGAGCCCGATCCCAGCCATGCCGAAGCACGCATGGAAGAGGCCATCATGCGCGAAATCCCGCACATCGACCGCTTCCTCTGGATGCTCGACACCATCGTCACCCTGGCGCCCCTGCTCGGCCTGCTCGGCACCATCATCGGTATGTTCAACGCCTTCGCCGTGCTCTCCGATGCCAATAACGCCCCGACACAGGTCACCGGTGGCGTCGCTGAAGCGCTGATCGCCACCGCCTGCGGCCTGTTCATCGCCATCCTCGGTCTGGTCGCCTTCAATGGCCTGAACAATCGCGTGCGCGTCATCATGCACCATCTGGAAACGGTCAAGGTCATGCTGCTCAATCGCGTCAAGGCGCCGCGCCGCGCCCGCAGCGTCCCTGAAAACGCCCAGGCCGAGGTCGCCTGAACATGCGCTATTTCGAGGTGCGTAAGGCACGCATTGAAATCATCCCGATGATCGACATCATGTTCTTTCTGTTGATCTTCTTCATCATGTTCACCCTGCACATGATTCCCTCCAAGGGCTTGAGCTCGAACCTGCCGCACAGCAGCACGGCGCAGACCCTGCCGCATCCGCAGGTGATCGTCGATCTCAATACGCAGGGCCAGATCGAAGTCGACAACCACGTCTACAACCCCGATCAGCTGACGTCTTATCTCGCGCACACGCCAGATCCGCAGCATACGGTGGTGACCATCGCCGGCGCTGGCGATACCTCCTTGCAACATCTGATGACCGTCATGGACGCCTGCCGGCGTGCCGGCGTCTCTCAAATCGGACTGGCCGCCCGTGAAAACCATCCTTGATCGTCCCATGTCGCGGGCAGCTCTCCTCGCTGTCTGCATCGAAGCCGGTCTCTTAGGCTTGCTCGCCTGGGCCATGGCGCAGGCGCAGCAGCACGTCGAGCCACCGCCGACCCCGGTGATGCTGAGCTTTCCGGTGCTGCCGGCACCGCCGCACAAGGAAGTGCCAAAGCCGCCGCGGCCGCTGCCACACCCGCCGCAGCCGCAGGTACACAAGCCGCAGGTACAGCCGCGCATACCGACGCCGCCGCCCCTGCCCTTGCCCGTACCGGTGGCGAGTACGCCAGCCGTGCCGACACCGCCAAAAGTGACGGCGCCGCCGACGCAGCCGAGCAAGCCGAAGCTGCCAGTGACGCCACCGGCGCCGCCGCAACCGGACCCGCATCTGCTCGCCACTTTCAATGATCAGGTGCTAGGTGCAGTGCAGTCGGCGGTGCAGTATCCGCTGGCGGCGCGCATGGCCCATATGCACGGTCGCACCCAGATCGGCTTCAACTACCTCGATGGCGCCGTCAGCAACGTCAGCGTGCTCAAGTCGTCCGGCTATCACGCTCTCGACGACGCCGCCATCCAGGCGGTGATGACCGCCCACTACCCGCCGCCCCCGGGAGCTTTGCGTGGGCATAGTCTGCCCTTTGCTCTTTGGGTGGTTCATCGTCTGCAATCCGAGGATTGATATGCGTCACCTGGCCTTTTACTGTTTCCTCCTGGCAGCGAGCCTGTGCTCGCTGCGCACAATGGCTGCCGACCCTTTCACCCACGTCGTCCTGATCAGTGTCGATGGTCTGCACGCGCAGGATCTGCAAGACTGGATCGCAGCTCACCCCGATTCGCAACTGGCCCTCTGGTCCCAGCAGGCTCGCCTCTACAGCGCAGCCTATACGCCGGGGCCTGCCGATTCCTTTCCGGGTCTGGAAGCCCTGATCAGCGGCGCCGACCCACAGCTCTCCGGCCTGTGGTATGACGTCAGCTGGGATCGGCGTCTGTCGCCGCCAGCTTCGTCCTGCCAGGTGCGCGGGACGACGGTACGCTTCGATGAGAGCCTCGATGATCACCAGGGTCACATCGATGCGCAGCGTTTGCCGCGTGATCCCGACCATGGCTGTCAGGTGGTCTGGCCGCATCAGTATGTGCGCGTCAACAACGTCTTCAGCGTCGCGCACCAGCATCATCTGCGCACCGCCTGGATGGACAAGCATCCAGCCTACGAGTTCGTGCAAGGTCCGAGTGGCGACGCCGTCGATGACCTGTGG
>JAKBFV010000069.1 GCA_021833365.1 Pseudomonadota bacterium
ACAAACTTGATAAAAAAACCGCAGAACCGGGTGGGTGGTTCTGCGGAGCAGACAAGTCTAGGTGAGCCCGGATGTCTGGGGATTGAGGGAACCCCCGCCATCACCGATCAACGCAGCTGACGATCATCAGGGCCACTGAGGAGGATACCCTAAGAAAGAGCTGCACGGTGACAGACGCATCCGCGGCGCGGACGCTCTCACTCTGGTCAGTGCGACCGAGGAGAGCGTTGGTCTGCTGCTTGCAGATTAACAAAGATGGAGGAAGAGGAGCGTTTTATTGTCGGACAATTCAGTGAACTTTTGTTGGCTGAGTGTAGATTGTCCGACCATGGTCATCCATCGGGGCATCAGTGGTGATGCCCACCTTCGCCGTGCACATGACCGTGTTCGAGCTCTTCAGCGCTGGCATCGCGCACATCGACGACTTCGATATCGAAGTGCAGATCCTGGCCGGCCAGGGGGTGATTGCCATCGATGGTGATGGTGTCATCGGCGACGCCGACCACGGTGACCACCTGCATGCCCTGTTCCGTCTGCGCATGAAATTGCATGCCCACCTCGATCTCCTCGACGCCCGAGAACATCTGGCGTGGCACCGCCTGGGTCAGGCGCTCGTCGTGTTCCCCGTAACCTTCCTGGGCACTGACGGTGACGCTGAAACGATCGCCCTTGCTGCGCCCATCGAGAGCATTTTCGAGGCCGGGTACGATGTGGCCGTGACCGTGGATGTAAGCCAGAGGCTCCTGGCCTTCGGAGCTGTCCAGGACATCCTGATCAGCATTGGTCAGGGTGTAGTGGATGAGGGCGACTTTGTTGTCTGCGATTTTCATAGGAAGAGCTCTGCCGTAGGGAGGGGGAGGGAAGAATGTCGGCATCATACGCTGCCCATTTTCAGCCTGCATCAGAAATCGTGTATCCAGGCGAGGCGCAGATAAGCCAGGCGTCGGCCCGCCAAAGCCATCATGCCGGTACTCAGGCGCAAACTCTCGTCGCGGCGCAGGCGATCATCGAGGCTCAGGCTGGGCTCGGCGAGCCAGCCTAAGCCGCTGCTTTGGTGGGCGCGCACGTCGAGCCAGGTTTGCCAGGCGCCGTGGTGATAGGTAAAGCCGAGATCGGGGCCGACGCCGAGGCTGGGGCGGCTCAGGCCGGCTCCACTCAAGGTCTGCACATCGGCCAGGGTCCATACCTGCCAGGGTGCGCTCGGGATCCAGCTCATGCCGACGCCGCCGTGTAGGCGCAAAAGGATATGGCTGGCATTGGCCTGCAGGGTATGGCCTTGCAGCGGCAGATCCTCCGCGCTCACGCCCATCTGCCAGGAGAGCGAGCGCTGAAATGGCAAAGACGGACTGAGTGACTGGATGGCGAGCAGGGTGGCGTGGTCGAGATGCCACTGTCGGTCGCTCTGCCGGTATTGCAGGTCGAGATCGAGAAAATCGATGCTGGCGCCTTGGCGATAGCCGGCAGAGGCGTCGCTGGGGTCATGGTAGGCCGGTCGCCAGCCGACGTCGAAGGTGCCGCCCTGTCGCGTGCCAGTGGCGAGGAGCAGATGGCTGCTGTCATGGCCTTGACTGGGATCGGTGGCGGCGGTCGGCGGTGGCGTCGATTGATCGGGGAGATCGATGCGGGCGCGGCGCAAGAGCAGGAGGCTGAGGTCCTTGCCAGGATCACTGCGCATGCTCAGTTCGCCGCGATCCTGGTGCAGTTTCAGCGCATCGAAGGCGGTCTCGAGGGCCTGTGCCTGGTGATCGAGGCTGAACGAGGCCGGTAGGGGCGTCGTGGGGTCGGCATAGAGGCGCTCGGCGAGCGTATCGACGGCGGCGCTGTTGGTGCGCACACGCCAGGCGAGACGGGTCGATTGTGCTGGGCGGTAGTGGCGAGTGACGACCAGCCCGGGTACCGCGGTGATGGCGCGAACGCTGTCGGCGGGAATGGTGTAGAGATGAAAATGCTGGCTCAGATGCAAGCTGGGGCGGCCGATGTCGAGGAGTTTGAGCAGTTCATAGGCGCAGTTGTCGGAAAAGAAGTAGTAGGGAAAGGCGACCTGGCGCAGCTCCCAGACGTGCAGCAGGATGCGCTGAATCTCGCGCTGATCGAGATCGAGGCCATACTCCCAGAGATCGCGATTCTCAAAGTCATTGTACTGTTTGACCTTGTCATAGTAAGGCAGGAGGCTGTACATGCCGGGATAGCCGCCGGTCAAGCCGCGTACGGCGAAGAGCAGGCCATTGCTTTCGTGCGTGGCAGCGGCGTAGCTGATGGCATAGGTGAGGAGAGGATCCTGATCGGCCTGGCGATTGTCGAGGCGCAAGAACGTATGGCCAAACATGGAGGAGGGGTTGTTGACGTAGTCGCTGGCAAAGACCAGGGTGATGCGTTGCACGGCCAGGGCCTGCAGCCAGCGCTGCAGTTGCGGGCAGGACGGTGGCGGCGGCAGGGTCAGCGTCGGCAATCGTCGTCGTACCCAGGCGTAGCGCGCCGGCAAGAGACAGGCGGCGGCAGCGTCACCGTCGAGCGGAGCCTGCCGCCAGGCGGCGATGTCAGCCAGCAATTCGGCCTGCGGGTTGACGGCGCCGTCAGCGGCGCGGAAAAAACCGCCGCCATGTGCCCGGCTGCGCTCGTGCGCGCCGTGCTGGCGCATATGCAAAAGCTCTAGCCAATAAGGATCCTGCGCCAGTCGATCGAGAGCAGCTGCGCTCACATCGGCACGCGCCGGGGCGGCGATGCACAGTAAAAGGGCGCCGCAGAGGCTCAGCCAGCGGTAGAAATGTCGCGTGCGTTCATCCATGCAGCAGGGCTGCTCCTGAGCTCCGGGGGCATGTCCGGCGTGGTGCGGGAGAAGGGCGCGGGGGTATCCCGCGCGCCGCCATCATCCGGTCAGCTGGCGTAGGCGGCCAGTTGCGGATCCTGGTGCATCACCTGCTGCAGCGATGCGAGAATCGCACCGGCGGTCTGGTTTTGGGGAGCGAAGATTTCGCCAAAATGACTCTTGGTGAGAGCAAAGAACTGGTCTTTCCGGTCAGCGGGAACCTTCATGAGATCGGCTAGAGTATTGAGCGATTCGCCGTGGCCGACCGACATGTCCTTGGCCAGGTGTTCGAGATTGGCGCCGGTGAACATGGTCAGGCGCACGCGCGAGCTGATCACGCCGTTGGGCGAACAACCGAGGGTGCCGGTGGTGATGCCGAAGGTCTGGTTGCCGAAGATACCGTTGGTGGTCACCGCCAGGACTTTCGGGATGACGCCGCTCTGGCCAGCCCAGAGAACGGTGCCGATGCCACAGCCGGTATCGCTGTCGGCAAGGGCGCCCAGGGACATCGAGCCCAGCAGGGCCGTCGCTATGATCAATCGCTTCATGATGGACATCCTATGTGATTCATGCGGGAGATGACGGAGGGTCATCCGGAGCCTGAGTCTAGCAGAGCCGAGCTACGATGACAGCAGGTCTTGAAATCGCCGACTTGCCCCCAATTTATGCTGGCATCGGCCATGATGAGGATGATGCGAGATGAGTGAAACTCTGCGTGAAGGACTGCGTGACAGCACCACCATGGGCTTTCAGACGGAAGTCTCGAAGCTGCTCCACCTGATGATCCATTCCCTGTACAGCAACCAGGAGATCTTCCTGCGCGAGCTGGTCTCCAATGCCGCCGATGCGACCGACAAGTTGCGCTTCGCCGCTCTCGATCAGCCGCAGCTGCTCGAACAGGACAGCGAGCTTGGCATCTGGATCGACGTCGATGAGGCGACGCACACCATTCGCGTGCGCGACAATGGCATCGGCATGTCGCGTGAGGAGATCGTCAGCAATCTCGGCACCATCGCGCGTTCCGGCACCGCCGAGTTCATGCGCCATCTCAGCGGCGACCAGCAGAAAGATGCGCATCTGATCGGTCAATTCGGTGTCGGATTTTATTCGGCTTTCGTCGTCGCCGAGTCGGTCGACGTCTACAGCCGGCGCGCCGGTCTGGCGGCTGATCAGGGCGTCTTCTGGTCTTCGCGGGGCGAGGGCGAGTTCAGTGTCGCGCAGGTCGATCGTGAAGCGCGTGGCACCGAGATCGTTCTGCATCTGCGCGAAGACGCTTATGATTTTGCCGACGCTTATCGCCTGCGCGGCATCATTCACAAATATGCCGAGCATATCGGTGTGCCTGTGCGCATGTTGCAGCAGGCGCAGGCGGAAGGCGAGAGCGTCGACTACGAAGTGATCAACCAGGCTTCAGCGTTGTGGACGCGTCCGCGCAATGAGGTCGAGGACGAAGAGTACATCGCCTTCTACAAGCATGTGGCGCATGATTTCAGCGATCCTTTGAGCTGGAGCCACAACAAGGTCGAAGGCAAGCTCGAATACACCTCCCTGCTCTATGTGCCCGGCAAGGCGCCCTATGATCTGTTCAACCGCGAGGCGCCTAAAGGCCTCAAGCTCTATGTGCAGCGCGTCTTCATCATGGATCAGGCGGAACAGTTTCTGCCGCTTTATCTACGCTTCATCAAGGGTGTCATCGATTCCAATGACCTACCGTTGAACGTTTCGCGCGAAATTCTGCAGTCGAGCCCGGCCATCGAAGCCATGCGTTCGGCGCTGACCAAGCGTGTGCTCGACATGCTCGGCAAGCTGGCCGAAAGTGACGCCGAAAAATATGCCACTTTCTGGTCGACCTTCGGCGCCGTTCTCAAAGAAGGCGTCGTCGAGGATCACAGCAACCAGGAAAAGCTCGCCAGCCTCTTCCGCTTCGTCAGCAGCCGCCACGTCGATGCCGGCCAGATGACCAGCCTCGATGCTTATATCGAGCGCATGCCGGCTGAACAGAAGGGTATCTACTATGTCACCGCCGAAAGCGTGCAAGCGGGGGTGAAAAGCCCGCATATGGAGATTTTCCGCAAGAAAGATGTCGAAGTGCTGGTCATGCACGAGCGTATCGACGAGTGGATGATGTCCTGGCTGCACGAATACCGTGACAAGAAGTTCATCCATGTCGGCAAGGGCGATCTCGATCTCGGCGATATTCCCGCCGCCGAAGAACTGAAAGCGCAGGCCGAGCAGCACGCCAGCCTGATCGAACGTCTGGGGAAAACACTGGGCGAGCAGGTCGCCGCCGTCAAGGTATCCGGTCGGCTGATCGATTCACCCGCCTGCCTGGTCGTCGCCGAGGGCGACATCGGTCTGGCGACACGACAGATCCTCGAGGCGGCTGGGCAAAAACTGCCAGACACCAAGCCGAGCATGGAGATCAACCTCGAGCATGCACTGATCCGGCGCATGGAGCAGGAGAGTGACGAGGAGCGCTTTGCCGCTCTGGCCAGCGTCCTCTATGGACAGGCCGCTCTCGCCGATGGCATCCAGCTGCGCGATCCCTCCGACTTCGTCGCCCACCTCAACCAGTTGCTTGCACAGCTGCCGGTGTGAGGCGCTACCTGCCGTCGCTCAGTGCGACGGCAGGTTGAAGTGGATCACGGCTCCCGTCGGCCCGGTGTTGATGTCGACCGAAGGTGAGCTGGCATTGGTGGTCATCATCGGCGTCATCAGCTGGATGGTCACCTGCTGGCCGTTCTGCACAGCCAAGCCATTGTTGGTGGCGACGGCAGCGTGTGCATCGATCGGCGCCTCGGTGCCCATGGCGCTCAGGGCCGTCTGTACGCCGACGGCGTTGAGCGGCGTACCGCTGACGCTCAAGCTGCCTTGGCCATCGTCGCTCAGAGTTTGATTCTCAGCGACATTGCAACGGCTGACGCCTTGTGCCGAACCGGCACAGGGCACCTTTTTGCTGACATGCGGGATCGAGATTCCGGAAATGTAGGACTGGTTGAGCTTGCCTTGTGACAGCTCGGTCAGATCTGCGTGGCTCCATGCCGTCGTAAGGGTGACCACCATGGCCACGATGAGACGCTGGTTCATGCTATCCTCCCACCGCTGACGCCGGTTGCGACTGCTGGTATCAGTGTAGCGCTGTTTGTTGTTCTTGTGTTACCGGTCGTCGCCTAAAGTCAGGAGAAGCTTCATGCGTGTCAGCGTGCTCGGTGGTGGCAGTTTCGGGACGGTGATCGCGCATTCGGCTGCCGTCCGTGGTCACCAGGTACGGCTTTGGTTGCGCGATGCGCAACAATTGCTGGATATGCAGACAAGCCGCCAGAACCGCAAATATCTTCCGGGCTTCGAACTGCACCCACAGCTGCAGTTCAGTTGTGATCTGGCGCATTGTCTGGAGGACGTCGACTTGGTGTTTTTCTCCTTGCCGAGCAAGGCAGTGCGCCAGGTGGCCATCACCTGCCGGCCTCTCCTGCCGGCGCGCGCCATGCTGGTCAGTACGACGAAAGGCATCGAGAAGGACAGTTTTCGCCTGATGAGCGAGATCCTGCGCGAAGAAACCGGCATCGCACGTATCGGCGTGCTCAGCGGTCCGAATCTGGCGCGCGAGATCGCGCAGGGCGTGCTCTCCGGCACCGTCATCGCCAGCCAGGATGAGGCCTTGCGCCAGGCCGTGCATGAAGCACTGGTGTCGCCACGCCTGCGTGTCTTCGCCAACAGCGACGTGTATGGCGTCGAGCTCGGCGGTGCCTTGAAAAATATCTATGCGGTCGCTTCCGGTATCGCCGCCACCTTGGCCCCCGGCGAGAATGCACGCAGCATGCTGCTCACCCGGGCGCTCGCCGAGATGAGCCGTCTGGCTTGTCGCATGGGCGCCAATCCCCTGACCTTTCTTGGCCTCGCCGGTGTCGGTGACCTCATCGCCACCTGCTCCTCGCCGCTCAGCCGTAATTATCAGGTAGGCCAGGCCCTGGCGAGCGGGCAGAGCCTGGAGGCGATCGTCGAGGAACTCGAACAGACGGCGGAAGGGGTCAATACCATTGAGCAGGTCAAGTTCAAGGCCGATGAGCTGAAGGTGCACATGCCCATCGTCCAGGGTCTCTATGCCTTCATCTTCGAGCGCCGCCCCATGTCCGAGGTTATCGCTGGGCTGATGCATGCAGGTGCGAGCGAGGATGTCGAGTTCAGCCTGATGTGGCGGCAAGGGGAGGGGGCGTGATGCGACTGCTGGTGGTGCGCCATGGCGAGGCTGAGGCGCTACGGACTCAGGATGCCGAGCGACGGCTGACCGCGACGGGGCGCCAGCAGGTAGTCGAGCTAGCCGCACGTTTGCTCCCCAGCTGGGCCGGGCAGCGCTTGATCAGCAGCCCCTATCAGCGGGCGCGTGAGACGGCCGGGATACTCGCCGCTGCTCTTGGCGGCGATACGGAGATCTGGGATGAGATTACGCCGGAAGGAGCAGTGCGCGCCTGTGTCGAGCGCTTGCAGAGCAGCCATGAGGATCTCATCCTCGTCACCCATATGCATTTTCTCTCCGATCTTTGCGCTTATCTCGTCGATGGCTGTCTGCGCAGTGATGAATATCCCCTCGCCACGGCGTCGGCGCGTGTGCTCAGTGCGCAGTTGTGGTTGCCGGGGGCGGCGCAGGTGATGACGGGCCTCGCACGCTGATGTCGGTCTTCACCCAAGTTGCAGCGGCTGATCTCGACGATCTGCTGGCTACCCTTGATCTCGGTGTGGTCGATCATCTGCAGGCCATCACCGAGGGCGTGCAAAATAGCAATTACTTTCTCCGCACGACGCGCGGTGACTGGGTGCTCACCTTGTTCGAACACCTCGATCAGGAGCAGGCACAGGTCTATGTCGATCTCTTGCTGCACTTGCACGCCCAGGGTCTGCCGGTCGTGCAGCCCTGTCATCGCCACCTGTTCATCTTGCATGACAAGCCAGCTTTGCTCGTGCCGCGCAGTTTTGCCACGCCGGTGCAGGTGGCGAATCTGGCGCAACTGCACGGTCTAGGCCTATGGCTGGGACGTCTGCATCGCGCCCTGCTCACCTGGATGGGCCCCGAGCATCCGCGCGCCTGGCCCTGGCGGCAGGCGCAGGCGGCGGCTTTGCGGACACGGCTGACGGCGGCCGATCGTGATCTGTTGGGCTGGGCAGAGCAGATTGATGCGCAGCTGGCGACGCTGGACTGCCCCATGGGCGGCATCCACGCTGATCTTTTTCGCGACAATGTGCTCTGGCAGGGCGATGAACTCGCGCTCATGCTCGATTTTTATGGGGCAGGGCGTGATGCCCTGTGGCTCGATCTGGCGATCTGTCAGCACGACTGGTGTCGTGATGAGAACGGCGCTTTGCAGCAAGCAGCCTGGTCAAGTTTTTTGCGCGGGTATGAGCAGGAACGCCCTTTATCGACGCCCGAGCTCGAGGTGCGCACGCAGCATGCTTTCGCCGTCGCTGCGGCCTTGCGCTTTTTTCTTTCGCGCCAGCAGGCCGCCCTGCAGCCTGCGATGTCCGGGGTGCTGGTCAAGGATCCCGAGGTTTACCGCCGCATCTTGCAGCGCCTGCGCGCCGAGTCGCCCTGAGCCTGGGAGCGGGCAAGCGGTGCGGAGCCTGCTAGACTGCTGCAGGGAGGCTGGCGAGCGAGGTAGGCATGGAAGAAGATGGTGGGGAAGAAGAGGCCTTGCCCTGCAGGATACAGCGCAAGGCTTTGGAGATGATCGTTCAGGACCACTCGGTCAGCGCGGTTCTCGACGCACTCCTGCGCGATGTCGAGGCCTCGATCGCAGGTCTTTATTGCTCGGTGCTCGTGCTCGATGAGAGCGGTGAGTGCGTCCAGACCCTGGCTGCACCGTCTTTGCCCGCCGCCTATTCAGCGGCCCTCACCGGTATGCGCATAGGGCGTGAGCAAGGTTCCTGCGGTGCTGCCATGGCCATCGCGCAGGCGGTCATCGCCAGTGATATCGCCCGTGATCCGATATGGCTGCCGTTTCGTGAGCTGGCGCTCGCTTTCGGCTTGCGTGCCTGCTGGTCCGTGCCGATACGCTTGAGCGGCAAGCCCATCCTCGGCTCTTTGGCCATGTATTATGATCATGTCGCCCATCCTGACGTGCGTTCCTGGCGCTTGATCATGCGGGTGATGAATCTGGTCGCGCTCTGTCTCGAACGCGAGCGGCAAAATCATCAGTTGCAGCAGGCCCAGCACCTGCTCGAAGCCAAAGTGGAGGCGCGCACGCAGGAACTCTCCCAGGCTCTGCAGACCCTGCGCAGCACTCAGGAAGAGCTGCTCAATCGCGAGAAGATGGCAGCACTCGGCATGCTGGTCGCCGGCGTCGCGCATGAGCTGAATACGCCGATCGGCAATGCCATGCTGTCGACGAGCTTTCTTTGCGATTGTCAAAAGAATCTGTCGACCGCCCTGCACAGTGGCCATCTAGCGCGCAGTCAGCTCGACAGATCTCTGGCGGATGCCGATGCAGCTCTGATTCTGGTACAGCGCAATCTCGAAAAAGCCGCGGATCTGATCGGTCACTTCAAGCAGATGGCGGTCGATCAAAGCAGTGAGCGTCGCCGGCAGTTTCTCTTGCATGAAGTGGTCGCTGACAATCTCGCCACCTTTCGCGCGGCAGTGCGCGGCATCGACCTGCGCTTTGCACTCGACATCGCCGCCGATCTTCTCCTCGATGGCTATCCCGGCGCTTTCGGTCAGATCCTCACCAACCTTCTCGTCAATGCCCGGCTGCACGCCTTCGCCGGACGTGAGCAGGGCTGCATCCATCTGCGCGCCTGGATGGGTGAGGATGGTGTCCATTTCATCTGTAGCGATGATGGTTGTGGCATCGAGCCTGAACATCTATCGCGCATTTTTGAGCCCTATTTCACCACACGACCGGAGGCAGGTGGTAGCGGCCTCGGCATGGCGATTGTTTACAATCTGACCGTTCACATTCTGGGTGGGCGTATCGAGGTACGCAGTCAGCCGGGTCAGGGCAGTGAGTTCATCATGGTCTTCCCGAAGGTGGCACCTTTGCATCGACGGTAAGAACGCTCATAGTGCGCCTGCGCCAGCGTATAAAGTTCATCGAGCAGGTCGGCGAGGCAGTGCTCGGGAGAGCCGGGGCGCAGCGCCAGCAAACCGAGATGGCGTGGGTCATGGGTCGGACGGCGGCGCAGCAGAGCGACAGCGCGGTAGGCCAGGCTGGTATGCGCGAGGGCACGCGGTGTTGGCTGCGTCTGCAGCAGACGGGCATCGACGATGCGATAGTGGCGAGAAAAAACCTGCTGCAGTTCGCTTTCAAGACGAAGCCAGACGCGTGCCTTGAGGTCGGCATCGTAAGAGTTCCAGGCCTGGATTTCGTGCAGATAACGGCGACAGCCGCGGCACACCTCATCACCAAAAACGGTGGAGCAGGTGCCGATGCAAGGTGTGGGTAGGGGGTCGCTCATGACGTTCTCGCCAGGCCGGCGCGCGCCAGGAAGTGCAGCAGCGCGCTGCTATTTACGCTTAGAATGGATCGCTATGCAAGCCATGGTGCTCACGTTGCGAGGGGTCGATGTCACTCTATCTGTTCATCAAACATCTGCATATCGCCAGCGTCACCTTGAGTTTGGTGCTGTTTCTGGCGCGCTGGTGGCTGCAGGGGCAGGGCCGGGAGTGGCGACGGCAGGCCTTCTGGCGCCTGCTGCCACATATCAATGACAGCATCCTGCTGCTGGCTGCCATCACCCTCGTCGTCCTTTGGGGTGGTCTACGGGTGTGGATGCTGAGCAAGATCGCTGCCCTGCTGCTCTACATCCTGCTCGGGCGTCAGGCACTGCGCACACAAGGGCGAACCTCCCTGTTCCATGGTACGGCCGCCCTGTGCGTTTTCGCCTTCATCGTCTCGGTGGCGCTGACCAAAAACCCGGGGGGGATTCTGGTCAGCTGGACGTGACTACTCAGACACGGCTCAGACTCGGCAGTAGGACGCGGCACTACTCGCCGCTGTCTTCCTGCGCCTGGATGCGCCGGCGTTTGACCAGGGTGATGGTCGGGGCGGGGTGCGTGCTGGTCCGCGCTGCACGGTCAGGCGATGATTCCCAGTTGGCGCGTGGTGCCGGTGACATGCGATCGAAGTTGCGCGCGCCGCGGCCGTGACCGTTGCCCTTGCTGTAGCTGTTACCGTTGCCGTTGCCGTTGCCGTTGCCATGCGGGCGCGGACGTGCTGAAGCGGGGTGGCGCTTGTCACCCTGATGGCCATGACGCGGCGCTCCCGGCCGGCCGTGATGATCGGAGCGACCGTCGAGACCGAGGCTGTGTGCGAGCAAGGGAATCTGATAGGTCGACGCTGCGCTATCTTCGTGCTGACGTGGCTGCCGTGATTCATGCTGGCGCGCCGGGCGCTGCTCGTGCTGGCGTTGCGAGGGACGCGCGGCGCGATCCTGCTGGAAACGCGGGCGCGATCCACGGTCGCGTTCCGGGCGCTGGCCACGGCCATTGTCGGGGCGTGCGGCCTTGCTTCTCGGTTCGAGGCCGGCGATGGTGCTGGCCGGGATGTGCTGACCAGTGTACTGGCCGATGCGCGCCAGCAAGCCGCGGTCACGCGCGCTGACCAGGCTGATGGCGACGCCTTTGCGGCCGCCACGCCCGGTGCGACCGATGCGATGGACATAATCTTCGACACCGCGCGGCAGGTCGAAGTTGATGACGTGCGAGATCCCTGCGACATCGAGGCCGCGCGCGGCGACGTCGGTGGCGACGAGCACTTTGGTCTTGCGCTTGTGCATATTTTCCAGGGTGCGATTACGTGCACTCTGGCGCATATCGCCATGCAGGGCAGAGCAGGCGATATCCCAGGACGCGATTTCCTCAGCCAACTGATCGGCATCGACGCGCGTCGAGGTGAAGATGATCGCCTGATCGACATCCTGAGCGGCGAGTAGCGAGGTCAGGAGAGCTTTTTTATGCTCGATGTCATCGCTGAAATAGACGCGCTGTTCGATGTGGTCATGGCTTTCGCGCACGCTGTTCAGGCGCACATGCTGCGGGTTGCGCAGGATGCGTTGCGCCAGGCCGGCGAGATCACCTTCGACGGTGGCCGAGAACAACAGGGTCTGGCGCTCTTGCGGCAGGCGTCCGACGATGTTCTCGACGTCGTCGATGAAGCCCATGTCGAGCATGCGATCGGCTTCGTCGAGGACCAGGGTCTGCGTCTGGCCGAGGTGGATGAGGTTCTGACCGAGCAGGTCGATCAAGCGTCCCGGCGTTGCCACCAGGATGTCGTAGGGGCGCGACAGCATGCGCTGCTGCTGGCCATAGGGGGTGCCACCGAGGATGGCGACCGTGCGCACGCCAGGAAGATGGCGGGCGTAGGTCTGGGCCGCCTGGGTCACCTGACGGGCGAGTTCGCGCGTCGGCGTCAGGATGAGCAGGCGTGGGCCGTGCTGTTTGCGCGGGCCGATGTCCTTGAGTTTATCCTTGTCCTGCTCGAAGCGCTGCAGGGCGGGCAGCAGGAAGGCTGCCGTCTTGCCACTACCGGTCTGCGCCGAAACGATGAGATCGCTGCCGGTGAGAGCCAGGGGGATGGCTTGCTGTTGAACGGGGGTGGCATTTTCATAGCCGCTATCGCTCAAAGCCCTGAGCAAGGGGGGGCATAGGCCCAAAGATTCAAATGTCATGGACATCCCGAAATGAGGATCATGCAGATCCGATACGGTGGAGGCGAGCTCTGCAGAGACAAAGCGATCGGCCGGCGTAGATCGTAGCCAACCAGATTCATGGCCGATAAGGCCTGAGGGGGTCAGTACGACGAGTGCCGCATAGGGCGGCGCGCGCATCATACGCCCAAATTAAGAGGCCATGCAAGCTTTTTTGATGCGATCGTTTCGGCTTCGTTGTGTAGCGCCGGCAGGTGCTGAAGAGATGTTCTAGAAATGCTCGAACTCCATGGCCAGCATGAAACCGCCGATGACCATCATCGACAGGCCGAGCATAAAGAAAATGTCAGCGTATTTTTCCAGGCCGATGCTGAGTCGCGTCGCGCGCATGGAGATGTAGGAAAGAAAACAGCTGAGCAGAAAAACCAGCCCGGTGAGGGCGAAGACGCTATCGATGATGGTGCTGACGTGACGTGTCGCTTCCGTCAGTCTGACGATGCTGATGACGGTGATGCAGACGCCGGCCATCGTCGCCGAGGTCGGCAGGATATGGTTGGCGATACTGTGACTGTTCTCTCTTAGGTCGCTCATGCGCGCATATCCAGGGTTGCAGCGCCCGGATTCTAGCATAAGCAGCATCCGGGCAGGTCGGATTGAGACTCAGTCCAGGCGCACGCGCGTACGCAGACAAGCGATCAGGTCGGCCAAGGGCAGTTCATCGGCGAAGCCATCACGGCGCCGTTTGTATTCGATGCTGCCGGCATCGAGACCTTTCTCGGCGAGGACGAGGCGATGCGGGATGCCGAGCAGTTCGCTGTCGGCGAACTTGACGCCGGGACGTTCATTGCGGTCGTCGAGCAGGACCTCGAAGCCGGCGTCCTGCAGTTGTCGATAGAGTTGCAAGGCGGCCTCTTGGATGCGCGGTGACTTGTGCCAGTTGAGCGCGATCAGGGCGATATGAAAAGGCGCCATGCTGTCAGGCCAGATGATGCCCTGTGCGTCATGGTTCTGCTCGATGGCGGCGGCGACGACGCGGGTGACGCCGATGCCATAGCAGCCCATGGTCAGGGTCAGAGGGCGACCATCTTCCCCCAGCACGCTGGCGGCGAGAGCCGCCGAGTATTTCTGGCCGAGCTGAAAGATGTGGCCGACCTCGATGCCGCGGCACAGTTGCAGTCGTCCGCCGCCATCGGGTGCCGGATCGCCGGCGACGACATTACGCAGGTCGGCGACTTCCGTGCGCGGCAGATCGCGCTGCCAGTGCACGTTCTGAAGATGGAGGCCGGGCTGATTGCTGCCGCAGATGAAATCATCGAGGGCGTCAGCGGCCCGATCGGCGATGATGCGCAGAGGCAGGCCGATCGGGCCCAAGGTGCCGGTCTGCAAGCCGGTGGCGGCATGGATCTCGTCAGCACTGGCGAAGGTCAGCGGCTGCGCGATACCAGCGATTTTTTCCGCCTTGATCGTGTTCAGTTCATGGTCGCCGCGCAGCAGCAGAGCGACCAGGGGGCGGACGCCGCTGGCATCGACGCTGCCGTGTACGATGAGGATCTTGAGCATGCGTGCGGCAGGCTGTGCCAGCAGGGCGCAGAGTTCATCGATGCTGTGCGCCTGCCCGGTCGCCAGGGTGCTCATGGCGATCTGTGAGGGCGGCGTGGGCATCGGGGCGAGGGCTTCGGCCATCTCGATATTGGCGGCATAGTCGGAGGTTTCGGCATAAGCGATGACGTCCTCGCCGCTTTGTGCCAGGACGTGGAACTCGTGCGAGCCCTGGCCGCCGATCGACCCGGTATCGGCCTGCACGGGGCGGAAATCGAGGCCGAGGCGGGTGAAGATGCGGGTGTAGGCGGCGTACATCGTGGCGTAGGTGCTCTCCAGGGAGGTCTGGTCGAGGTGAAAGGAATAGGCGTCCTTCATGATGAATTCACGCGAACGCATGACGCCGAAACGCGGCCGTACTTCATCGCGGAATTTTGTCTGAATCTGATAGAAATTGACCGGCA
>JAKBFV010000007.1 GCA_021833365.1 Pseudomonadota bacterium
AGCGCGTCGATCTGCTCACTGGCACCTTGCCGGCCGCCTACGGCGAGCGCACCGCGGCTGTCGTTGACATCCATACGCACCAGGGCCAGTTTCAGCAGGGCGGTGACGTCGGCCTCTATGTCGGCAGCTATCAGACCGAGAATGCGCACGCCGAATGGATGGGGCACCAGCAGGGCTTCAATGCTTACGTCAGCGCCAGCGCGCAACGCGACAACCTCGGCATCGACAATCCGACCGCCAGCGTCAATGCCCTGCACGACCATACGCATCAGGGCGATGCTTTCGCCTATCTGTCCTGGGATCTGCCGCAGGCCAACAAGCTGGTGCTGATCGCCGGCAGTGCGTCGCAGTACTTCCAGATTCCCAATGTGCCGGGGCAGGCGCCGGCTTTTGCCCTGCAGGGCGTGTCGCCCATGGCCTCGACGGCGCTCAATGATCAGCAGTACGAGCAGATGCAGTATGTCCTGCTCGGCTTACAAGGCTGGGCGGCGGGCTGGTCGTATCAGGCCGACCTCGTCGATCGCTATACGGCGGTGCACTTTGCGCCGGATGTCGGCGGCGATCTGATGTTCAACGGGGTGTCCTCGGCGGTGCAGCAGAGCGGCTGGCTGAATGGCCTGCAGGTCGATGCGCACCGTGCCCTCGGGCAGCGTCATGAGCTGCAGGTCGGCACCTATATGACGGCGGAGAACCTCGGCAATCAAAGCCAGCTGATGCTGTTTCCGGCCAATGCCCAGGGCCAGCAGAGCAGCGATGTGCCCTATGCCGCCGCCACCCAGGATGGCCGGCGCGCCTACTACAGCAGCGCCTATGTCGAGGATCGCTGGCGGCCGGCGCCGACCTGGACGGTCAATTATGGCCTGCGCTTCGATGAGCTGCGCGCCTATGCCCAGGGTAGTCAGCTCAGTCCGCGCCTCAACGTCGAGCAGGATGTCAGTCCTCTGCTCAGCTGGCACGCCGGTTATGCCCGCTATTTCATGCCGCCGACGACGGAGATGCTCAGTAGCAATGATCTGACGGCGGTGATGGGCAGCACCAACCAGCCGGATAATTTTCTCAACGGTCAGATCAAGCCGGAGCGCGATGACTCTTTCGACATCGGCGGCCTGCTGCACCCCAGCTCGTCCTGGAGCACCGGTCTCGATGCCTATTACAAGCGCGCGCACGATCTCATCGACGAGGGGCAATTCGGCGCCGCCCTGCTCTATACGCCCTTCAACTACAGTCAGGGCAAGATCTATGGTCTGGAGTGGAGCAATCAGTGGCACGTCGCGCACTGGAACGCCTATTTCAATGCCTCGCATTCCTCCGCTTTCGGACGCAACATCGAGTCGAGTCAGTACACCTTCAACCTGCCTGAGCTGGCCTATATCCAGAACCACTGGATCCACCTCGACCATGACCAGACGCTCACCGCTTCCGGCGGCCTGACCTATACGCGCGGCGCGGCGACCTGGGGGATCGATATGCTGGCGGGTAGCGGTCTGCGCCGCGGCTTCGCCAACACCGGCACGATGCCGGGTTATACGCAATGGAATCTGAGCTGGGATGAGAAGCTGCCGCATGCCGTCGATATGCGCTGGTCGATCATCAATCTGTTCGATCACGTTTATGAACTGCGCGATGGCAGCGGCGTCGGCGTCGGTGCGCCGCAGTTTGGGCCGCGGCGCGGATTCTACTGGGCCATCGATCATCATTTCTGAGGAGGAGTTACGATGCAGTCTTTACACGAGGCGTGGTGGGCTTTACAGCTCGGTGGCGTCATCATGTTGCCGCTGTCCCTGTTGGCCATCCTGGCCCTGGCGGTGATCGCCGACAAGTTCTGGCTCTACCGGCGCGAAGCCTTGCTGCCGGCAGCGCTGCGTGACCTCGTCGAGAGCTGGGCTTTCGACTGGGCGGAACTGGCGCGCGCGAGCGCGGCCTTGACGCCGGGGCATCATTTTCGACAACTGTTCGAGCTCGTGCTCAGTGTGCGCGAGCGCCCTCTGTGGTGGATCGAATCGCGTGTCGCCGATCAGGCCCAGCTCATGGAAAAGCAGCTGGCGCGCCGCCTGTGGGTGCTCGAGACGGTGGTGACGGCGGCGCCGCTGATGGGGCTGCTCGGCACCATCCTCGGCATGATGCATGCCTTTCGCCTGATCGGCAGCAAGGGTCTGGTCAATCCGACCGGTGTCACCGGCGGCGTCGCCGAGGCGCTGATCGCCACCGCCGTCGGTCTGTTCATCGCGCTGCTCTGTCTGTTCGCCTTCAACTATCTGTCGCGCCTGCAAGCGTCGACCATGGATGAAGTGGAGCGCCTGTCGACGCGCCTGATCGACCATATCCGTCTCGATCGGGAGGCGGCATGAAGCTGCGACGGGTGCGCGCACCCGGCAAGGGCAGGATCGAGATCATCCCGATGATCGACGTCATGTTCTTTCTTCTGGCGACCTTCATGCTCGCATCTTTGTCGCTGCAGCACATCGATACCCTCGCCATTCACATGCCGCAAGGGCAGGCGACGGCGCTGACGCAGCAGGAGCCGCTGGTTTTGACCATCGATGCGCACGGTCAACTGCAGCTCAATCATCACATCGTCGCTCTCGCCCAGCTCGCCGCCGCCATCCGCGCACAGCCGCCAGCCGATCACAGCCTGGTCATCGCCGCTGATGATGCGGCGGCGCAGGGCGCCGTGGTGCAGGCCATGCTGCATGCGCGCACGGCCGGCATCGAGCATTTCATGATCGCCGTTCATCATGAGTGACCGGCGCTTTCGCAACAGTCTGCTGGCGGCGACGCTGATCTGGCCGTTGTTGCTCGTCGCCACCCTGCTCTTGCTCCTGCGCGCGCCAAGGACACCGCAGCCGCAGCACAAGCCTATCGTCGCCACCCTGGTCGAGCTGCCAACGCCGACACCGCCGACGCCGGCGCCCGCCGTGGCCAGGCCGCTGCCCGTTCAGCGTCAGCCCATGCCGGTACGCCCGCGTCCGGCACCACCACCACCGCCGGTCGCGCCGCCGGCACACGTCACGCCGCCGACAACGCCGCCGACAACGCCGCCGATACCGACACCGCCAGCACCACCACCGCCGGTGCATACGGCTGCGCCGCCGGCGCCAGCGCCAGCGACCTCCCTCGGTCAGAATGATTCGGGCATCCAGGTGCTGCATCAGGAAGTGCCGGATGTGCCTGAGGACTGGGCCGGTGGCGCCTTGCGCGCCCAGGTGCTGCTGCGTTTCGAGGTGCGCGCCGACGGTAGTTTTACGGCGCATATCCTGCACGGCAGTGGCGTCGCCGAGCTCGATCAGGTCGCTCTGCAGGCCGCTGACCACTGGCGTTTTGCGGCAGCGATCAGTAACGGTCAGGCGGTGGCGGCGCATCTCGACGTCGTCTTTCCCTTCGAGGTCGACGACTGAAGCGCTGCCCTGGCGGCGCGCTCTTGTGCTGATCGGGTGCCTGCATTAGAATAGTCGGCCTTGTTGTGCCCGGCCCTGGCATCGATCGCCTCGGTGGGCCAAAAGAATGGCCGGTCTCGTGCGCGCAAACCCGCAGGGTGACGCGTCGTGGCGAGACCACGATGACCCGTTCTTTCGGAGTTGAGATCATGCGTGCAGACATCCATCCCGCTTATGAAGAGGTCCAGGTGACCTGTTCCTGTGGCAATTCCTTCGCCACCCGTTCGACCCTGTGCAAGCCCATCCATCTGGACGTTTGCTCGAAGTGCCATCCCTTCTACACGGGCACGCAGAAAGTCGTCGATACCGGTGGTCGCATCGAGAAGTTCAATCAGCGTTTCGCTGGCCGTTCTTTCCGCAAGAACTGAGCTCGCCCGCCTTCCTCATGGCGAGGAGGGCGGTGTCCATCCCCCCCGCTGCACGCCCCCGCATTCGGCCGCTTTCCATAAAACTCTGCCGTCACAGGCTTGCCTAGATCGCCTCTGTCCTAGACAATGCAGCTCCCCTGATCTGCTTGTCTCAAGGAATCGCTATGCAGGAAGTTCGAAGCTGGAGTGCACCGACGCGCGGTCTGCACGCTCTCATGTTGCTCATGTTCATCGTCATGTATGCCTTGGCCGAACTCATGGACTGGACGCATGGCGCCAGCAAGCATGAAGTGGTCGAGATCCACAAGTCGATCGGGGTGCTGATCTTCGGTCTGGCGCTGCTGCGCCTGCTCTGGAATGTGACGCATCGCGGGCCGGAACCGATCGGTACGCCGCAGCAGGCAAAATTGGCGAAAGGCGTGCATCATCTGCTCTATTTGCTGATGTTCCTCATCCCGGTATCGGGCTATGTGATGAGCATGCTGCACGGCAAGAGCGTCGATGTCTTCGGCGTTTATACCCTGCCGACCTTGCTGGCGCCCGATCACAGCCTCAAGGAATGGTCAGAGAGCATCCATTCCGCCCTCGCCACCACCCTTCTCATCGTCGCCGGTGGACACGCCGCCATGGCCTTGTACCACCATTTTATGCTCAAGGACGCCACCTTGCGACGCATGTTCAAGGGATGACGAGCACGAGTTTGACGTCGCGTGGCAAGGGCGTGCTGTCGCTGACGTAGGTGATGGCGGAGCGGCTCTTCTCCACCGTGGCGATGGCTTCGGCGTCGTTATGCAATTGCAAGGGTGGCGACCCCGAGCTGGTGAAGACGATGCGCGCCCAGTAGGCGCGCATCTGCAACGGTGAACGGGCGGCGATCTTGCTGTAAAAAAGCATCTGCACCGGCTGATTGTCATAGGGCTGGGCGTCACCGCCGTCAGGAAAGCTGGCGATGTCGTGCATGAACAGATGGCGGATATCGGCGGCACTCAAAGTACGCACGGGATTGTTGGCGTTGACGATGACGTCGATGCCGGCATCGGCGCGCGCCGCTGCGATATGGCCGAGAAGCACAAGAAGGGCGGGAACGAGAAGGGGCGTGCGTCGCATAGGCATGGCCAGACCTCCTCAGAAGATGACATCCAAGGCGGCGCCGATGAGCTGGACGTGGGCGCTGCTGGAGTAGAAGCTGGAGGTGGCGTTGATGAACGGCCCGACCGAAAGCTCAGGCTTGATGAAATAGGTGTACTCGAGCTTGAAGGCGGCGTTGTTCTTGATATCCCAGCGCAGTCCCAGGGACAGGGCGTTGATGTTCTGTGCCTGCGTCAGGCCGCTGTCGACGCCATTGACGACGGCGGCGAGGGGATTGCTGGACGACAAGGTCGGCAGGGTATAGCCGGTGCTGTTGTGGATGTGATCGTACTCGGTGTAGACGGCGAGATCCTGCCAGTGATGACCGACGTTGAGGTAGCCACCATAGAGGCTCTGGATGAGCTGGCTGGCGACGTCGCGGTGAGCGAATTCACTCTGCACCCACCAGCGACCGTCGTCATAGGTGTAACCGGCGCTGATGAAACTCGCCGGGATGCCTTGGAAGCGCACGCTGTTGTCGATGACGCTGCTGCCGGCGACGCCGGCGGCGCTCATCTGGTCAAGGCCGGCCTCATAGAGCGAGAGCAGCGGGCCGGAACTGTTGACCCTGGCCTGGTTGTAGGTGAGGCGCCAGCTGTGGTTGTGCCAGTTGGCGCTGAGATTGGCGCCCTCTTCCTGAAAATGATAGTGCACCACGCCGGCGGCGTAGGTCAGGTGCAGATCGCTCTGGCCACCGATCAGGTTGATATGGTAAGTGGCGTCGCCGACGCGCAGATCATAGCTGGCGTCGCCGCCATCGATGTATTCGATGGGATCAGTGACATAGATGATCGGCAGGTTGAGCATCATGCGCGTATAGCCGACCTCGCGCGACTCCGACATGATGAAGGTGTTGTTGCTGATGCGACCGAAGCGCAGATGCAGGTTGCTGCTCGGGCTGTAACGTAGATTGGCCCACTCCGGATAGGGGCCGAAGCTGTCATTGCTGAGTTCGCGATCGACGACCTGAAAGGTGGCATGCCATTGCGCCGACAACTGGCTGTCCGCCTGGATGCCGAAGAGCGAGGCGACGGCACCACTGCTGTCGCTGCTGCGCCCGACACCGACGCCTTCTTCCGAGGTGCTGCGCCAGTCGGCGCCGCGCTGACCGTCATGCTCGATGGCCAGCGTACCAAAGCCGGAAATGTCGAGCGGGATATCGGCGCGCGCGCCCAGCACGCACAGACCGAGTGAACAGAAGAACAAATGACGAAGCATGGATCCTTCCAATCACGGACACTCCGTCAACTTTAGCAGCAATCGCTGATTCTTCCAGAATTTCCCGCAAGTCGTCTCAGTTCAGGTCGCCGTAACGATGCTGTAGGACGCTGAGGGCGGCAAGCGGCGCCGTCTCGGCGCGCAGGATGCGCGGCCCCAGGCGCAGGCCACGATAGGCGCGGGCTTGGGCGGCAGCGACTTCGGCGGCGCTGAAACCGCCTTCCGGGCCGACCACGAGCTCGATGTCACCGGTCGCCGTCATCTCCGGCCAGCCGCCGCTGGCGCCAGGGTCGAGGATGAAGCCCGGGCGGTGAGTATCGGCCAGATGCTGCAGCAGCGGCCGCGGCGCCGTCAGCTGTGGCAGGACGTTGCGCCCGCACTGCTCACAGGCGCTGAGCAGGATCTGCCGCCAGTGCTGCAGTTTGCGTGCGAGGCGCTC
Source organism: Pseudomonadota bacterium (assembly GCA_021833365.1). GTDB lineage: Bacteria > Pseudomonadota > Gammaproteobacteria > Pseudomonadales > Moraxellaceae > JAJZHK01. Next base: position 6,588 of record JAKBFV010000007.1, read on the forward strand.
ATCGTCGTGCAGGCGCACCTCACAGCGTTCGCTGCTGAGCAGATGAATGGCGTGTACGCCGAGTTCGGTGGATTTTTGCAAAGTCCAGTCGAGGCGGTCGCCCTTGCTCATGACCAGGGCCAAGTGCAAGCGCAGGGGTGATTCTCTGGGCACGGCCTGCGCCGCCAGGATCTCCGCCTGGGCGGAGCGGCGGGAGAGGGCGCTGAGGCGGGCAGCATAGTCGTGCCCATCGCCGTTGAACAGGACGATGCTGGCGCCGGCTTGCAGGCGCAGCACCTGCAGATGGCGCCAGACGCTCTCCGGCAGCTCGATGTCGGTTCCAGGAGCGAGGGGCTGGTCGAGAAAAAAGCGCATGCGGACTCTCAGGGCAGGGCGATGCTGGTGTCGTGTCCGGGGCCGGCGTCGGCAGCACTGGCGATGGCGACGGACTCCTCAAGAACGGCGAAGATCAGGTCGATGTCGGCGTCTTCGATGATGTAAGGCGGCATGATGTAGACGGTGTTGCCGATCGGCCGCAACAGCACCTCGCGTTCGCGCGCCGCGCGGTGCAGCAGTAGTCCACGCCGTTCCCGCCAGTCGTAGGGCTGGCCCTGCGCGTCGACGAGATCGAAAGCCAGGATCATGCCGGTCTGGCGCAGATGGGCGACGTGCGGCCGTGTCGCCAGATGGCGACCGTGTTCGGCCATACGCGCGGCGCGGCGCTGGTTGCCAGCGAGGACATCGAGCTGATCGAAAAGATCGAGTGAAGCCAGGGCGGCGCGCGCCGCCAGGGCATTGCCGGTATAGCTGTGGGAGTGAAGAAAGCCCTTGAGCATCTCGAAGCGGTCATAGAACAGCGCGTAGAGCGCATCCTGCACCATCACCACCGACATCGGCAGATAGCCGGCGGTGAGGGCTTTCGACAGGCAGAGAAAATCGGGGCTGATCTGCGCCTGCTCGCAGGCGAAGAAGGTCCCGGTGCGGCCGAAGCCGACGGCGATCTCATCGCAGATCAGATGTACACCGTGGCGGTCGCAGGCTTCGCGCAGCAGACTCAGGTAGATGGGGTGGTACATGAGCATGCCGGCGGCACCTTGCACCAGCGGTTCGACGATGACCGCCGCCAGCTCATCGGCGTGCTCGCACAAGGTCTCTTCCATGGCGGCGAAAGCCTGTCGGCTGTGCTCCTGCCACTGTTCGGGGGGCAGGCCGCGGCAGTCGGGGCCGGCGACGTGCAGGGCTTGATGCAGCAGCGGCGCATAGGTCGACGAGAACAGCGGAATGTCGGTGACGCCGAGGGCGCCCAGGGTCTCACCGTGATAGGCGTGGCGCAGGGACAAGAAGCGATGTTTTTCTGGTCGCCCCTGGTGACGCCAGGCGTGCTGGCTCATCTTCAGCGCCACTTCGATGGCCGAAGCGCCATTGTCGGCATAGAAACAGCGCGTCAGTCCGGCCGGTGCGCGCGCCACCAGACGCTCGCTCAGCTCGACCAGCGGTGCGTGGGTGAAGCCGGCGATCATGATATGGGCGAGCTCATCGAGCTGGGCCTTGATCTGCGCATCGATGTAAGGATGACCGTGGCCAAAGATGTTGACCCACCACGAGCTCACCGCATCGAGGTAGCGGCGGCCATCGAAGTCATGCAGCCAGAGACCGTGCGCCGAGCGGATGGGGATCAGCGGTAACTGCTCATGATCGTGCATCTGCGTGCAGGGATGCCAGACATGTGCGAGGTCGCGCTGCGTCCACTCGGCGTTGCCCATCTCAGTCCTCCATCAGGCCGAGGTGCCGGCACAGGCGATGTGTCGGTTCGAGCTGGTTCATGGTGTAAAAGTGCAGGCCGGGAGCGCCACAGGCGAGCAGACGCTGGCACAGACGGCCGACGAACTCCTCGCCCATGGCCTGCAGGGACGCCGCATCATCGGCGTAGGCGCTGAGCTGGCGCCGCAGCCAGCGCGGTATCTCGGCGCCGCAGGCGTCGGAGAAACGCAGCAGATTGCTGAAATGGGCGATCGGCATGATGCCTGGGGTGATGACGACGTCGCAGGCGTGGGCGCGCACACGCTCGACGAAGTACTCATAGGCATCGGCATTGTAAAAGTACTGGGTGATGGCACCATCGGCGCCGGCCGCTACCTTGGCGAGGAAGTGCTGCAGTCCCTGCTCATAGTTCTCGGCCTGCGGATGCACCTCCGGGTAGGCGGCCACTTCGATGTGAAAGTGGTCGCCGTGTTCGGCGCGGATGAAACGCACCAGGTCGAGGGCATAGGGCAGGTCGCCATGCCCAACCTGACCGGAGGGCAGGTCGCCGCGCAGGGCGACGATGCGGCGCAGCCCCTGCTCGCGATAGCTGTGCAGGATGTCGCGCAGCTGTTCGCGGCGATCGCCGATGCAGGATAGGTGGGGGGCGATGTCGATGCCGACCTGGCGCAGGGACTGGACGGTGGCGAGCGTACGCTCGCGCGTCGAGCCACCAGCGCCGTAGGTGACCGAGGCGTAAGCCGGACGCAGGCGCGCCAGCTCACGGTGGACGGCGAGGAGCTTGTCGGCGCCGACCTCGGTCTTGGGCGGAAAGTACTCGAAAGAGATGGGAATGCTCATGACATCCTCAGTACTTGTAGTGCTCGGGCTTGTACGGACCGTCGATGGCGACATCGAGATAGCGCGCCTGCTCTTCGGTGAGGCGGGTGAGCACGCCACCGAAGCCGGCGACCATGGCGGCGGCAACCTCCTCGTCGAGCTTTTTCGGCAGCACTTCGACTTTCAGCAGGCGTTCCTGCATCGCCGCGGTATGGCCGGCGTAGGCCTGTTCATAGAGATACATCTGCGCCAGGACCTGGTTGGCGAAGGAGCCGTCCATGATGCGGGAAGGATGACCGGTGGCATTGCCGAGATTGACCAGACGCCCCTCTGAGAGCAGGATCAGGTAGTCGTCGGCGCATTGCGCATCGCGGCAGATCTTGTGCACCTGCGGCTTCACCTCCTCCCATTGCCATTCGCGGCGCATGAAGGCGGTGTCGATCTCGGTGTCGAAGTGCCCGATATTGCAGACGACGGCACCGCGCTTGAGGGCGCGCAGCATGGCGGCGTCGCAGACGTGGGTGTTGCCGGTGGTGGTCACCACCAGGTCGGTGCTGCCGAGCAGCGAGCTGTCGACGTCTTCACGGCGCCCGGTGTTGATGCCATGACGGTAGGGCGAGACCACTTCGTAGCCATCCATGCAGGCCTGCATGGCGCAGATCGGATCGATCTCGCTGACGCGCACGATCATACCTTCCTGGCGCAGCGACTGTGCCGAGCCCTTGCCGACGTCGCCGTAGCCGATGACCAGGGCACGGCGCCCGGCGAGGAGCATGTCGGTGGCGCGCTTGATGGCGTCATTGAGCGAGTGGCGGCAGCCATATTTGTTGTCGTTCTTGCTCTTGGTCACCGAATCATTGACGTTGATCGCCGGCACCTTGAGCTCGCCATCGCGCAGCATCTGATAGAGGCGGGCGACGCCGGTGGTGGTCTCTTCGGTGATGCCATGGATGTGCGCGAGCATCTGCGGATAGCGTTCATGCACGCGCTGGGTGAGATCGCCGCCGTCGTCGAGGATCATGTTGGCCGACCACGGCTGGCCATTTTCCAGGATGGTCTGCTCGATACACCACCAGAACTCCTCTTCCGTCTCACCCTTCCAGGCGAAGACCGGCACACCGCGGGCGGCGATGGCGGCGGCGGCATGATCCTGGGTGGAGAAGATGTTGCACGATGACCAGCGCACCTGTGCACCGAGCTCGATCAGGGTCTCGATGAGCACGGCGGTCTGGATGGTCATATGGATGCAGCCCATGATGCGTGCCCCGGCCAGCGGTTTGCTGTCACGGTAGCGCTGGCGCAGCCCCATCAGCGCCGGCATCTCGGCTTCCGCCAGACAGATCTCGCGGCGACCAAAAGCGGCGAGGCCGATGTCGGCGACTTTGTAATCATGAAAAACTTCAGACATGGCGTCTCTCTCCTCGATAGGGAATAGGGACGCGGTACGAGAGACCAAGGAGCTCGCCGACCGCATCGGTACAGCGAGCGTCGTTGACGATCACATAGGATCGGCCTGAGCCTGGCGGGCTGAGCCCGTTGCAACGCTCCTCAGGGAAGTCACATTTTAGCCGTGAACGGCGCCTCTGGCTAGAGGCCGGCGGCAGCGCGCAGCGCTTCGGCGCGGTCGGTACGCTCCCAGGTAAAAGTATCGAAGCTCTGCCCATGCCGGGTCACACGCTGGCTCTGGCGACCGAAGTGGCCATAGGCGGCGGTGTCCTGATACATGGGATGGAGAAGGTCGAGTTGCCGGATCAGGCCGTAAGGACGCAGTTGGAAGTGCTCGCGCACGAGCGTCACCAGGCGCGCCTCGTCGATCTTGCCGGTGCCGAAGGTGTTGATCGAGATCGAGGTCGGCTCAGCGACGCCGATGGCGTAGGAGACCTGGATCTCGCAGCGATCGGCGAGACCGGCGGCGACGATGTTCTTGGCGACGTAGCGCCCGGCATAGGCCGCTGAACGGTCGACTTTCGAGGGGTCCTTGCCGGAGAAGGCGCCGCCGCCATGGCGTGCCATGCCGCCATAGGAATCGACGATGATCTTGCGGCCGGTGAGGCCGCAGTCGCCCATCGGGCCACCGATCTCGAAGCGTCCGGTGGGATTGATGAAATACTGGGTCTGCTCATTCAGCCAGTGACTGGGCAGGACTTGCCGGATGATCAGCTCCATGACGCCGTCACGGATATCCTTGTCGCTGACGTCGGGGGCGTGCTGGGTCGACAGCACGACGGCGTCGATGCTCACCGGGCGGCCATCCTCATAGCGGAAGGTCAGCTGCGACTTGGCGTCCGGACGCAGCCACGGCAGCAGGCCGCTCTTGCGCGCCTCGGCCTGGCGCTCGACGAGACGATGGGCGTAGAGGATGGGCGCCGGCATCAACGCGTCGGTCTCGTTGGTGGCGTAACCGAACATCAGGCCCTGGTCGCCGGCGCCTTGATCTTCCGGGATGGCGCGGTCGACGCCCTGGTTGATGTCGGGAGACTGCTTGCCGATGAGATTGAGGACGCCACAGGTGCGACCATCGAAGCAGACCTCGGAGGCGTCATAGCCGATGTCGACGATGACCTGGCGGGTGATCGCCTCGAAATCGACGTTGGCGTGCGTCTTGATCTCGCCGGCGATGATCGCCACTCCGGTCTTGACCAGGGTTTCGCAGGCGACGCGCGCCTGCGGATCGACAGCGATGATGGCGTCGAGTATGGCGTCGGAGATCTGATCGGCGACTTTGTCAGGATGGCCCTCGGCGACGGATTCCGAGGTGAAAATGCGGTACTCAGACATTGTGCATGTCTCCTTTGTCTTGTCTTCACCGGCGCCGAAGGAGCCAAAGCGCTGGTGTTATAGGCTGAAAGTGGGCGACGCTCCTGTCCCCCGCGGCGACGAGACGACGTCACCGGGCGAGATTACGTCGCCACCGACGGCGGTGCAAGCTTCATTTAAAGGCTTTTGAGGTTCACAGCGCCAAGTCTTTGGTAGACAATAGCGCCTTTAATCCGCATGGAGAGACCCATGACCGCCACGCCCCTGCCGCAGCGGCGCTTAGCCAACGCCTTGCGCGTCCTCGCCATGGACGCCGTTGAAAAGGCCCAATCCGGCCATCCTGGCGCGCCCATGGGTATGGCGGATATCGCCGAGGTGCTCTGGCGTGAGTTTCTCAAGCACGATCCGGTCCACCCCGACTGGCCGGACCGTGATCGCTTCGTGCTGTCGAATGGCCACGCCTCGATGCTCGTCTATGGGCTTTTGCATCTCAGCGGCTATGATCTCGGCCGCCAGGATCTCGAGAACTTCCGGCAATTGCACTCGCGCACGCCGGGACATCCCGAGTATGGCTATACGCCCGGGGTCGAGACCACCACCGGACCGCTCGGCCAGGGCCTCGCCAATGCCGTCGGCATGGCCATCGCCGAGAAGACGCTGGCGGCGCAGTTCAATCGCCCCGGACACGCCATCATCGATCATCGCACGCACGTCTTCGTCGGTGACGGTTGCCTGATGGAGGGCATCTCGCACGAGGTCTGCTCGCTCGCCGGCACCCTCGCCCTGGGCAAGCTCACCTGCTATTACGACGCCAATGGCATCTCCATCGATGGTGAGATCGAAGGCTGGTTCAGCGACGACACGGCGGCGCGTTTCCGTGCCTATGGCTGGCAGGTCATCGGCCCCATCGACGGACATGATCGCGCTGCCCTGATCGCCGCGACGCAGGAGGCGCATGCTGACACCGAACGCCCCAGTCTGATCATCTGCCGCACCGTGATCGGTGCCGGTGCGCCGGCCAAGCAGGGCAAGGAGATCAGCCACGGTTCGCCGCTCGGAGCGGCTGAGGTCGCTGCCACCCGCGCCGCCCTCGACTGGCATCTGCCGCCTTTCGAGATGCCCGCCGACGTCGTCGCCGCCTGGGATGCGCGCAGCGCCGGTGCGGCCCGCTACGCCGCCTGGCAGGAGCGGTGGCAGGCCTATGCCGGCGCGTATCCCGAGCTCGCCGCTGAGCTTCGCCGGCGCTGCGACGGCGAACTGCCGGCCGACTTTGTCGCACGCAGTGACGACTGGATCGCTGGCGTCGCCAAGGCGGCGCCGAGCATCGCCTCGCGCAAGGCTTCGCAACAGGCGATCGAGAGCCTGTCGGCGCTGTTGCCGGAGCTGCTCGGTGGCTCCGCCGACCTCGCCGGCTCCAACCTGACCTTGTGGCCGGGTGCGCGTGGCCTGCAGGACGCCGCCGACGGCAACTATCTGCACTATGGTGTGCGCGAGTTCGGCATGGCGGCGATCATGAACGGTATCGCCCTGCACCGCGGCTTTCTGCCTTTCGGTGGCACCTTCCTGATCTTCATGGAATATGCGCGCAATGCCCTGCGTATGGCCGCGCTCATGCAGCAGCGCGTCGTGCATGTGCTGACGCACGACTCCATCGGCCTCGGCGAAGACGGTCCGACGCACCAGCCGGTCGAACAGCTGGCGGCCCTGCGCAGTACCCCGGGTCTGCACACCTGGCGTCCGGCCGATGCCCTCGAGACGGCGGTCGCCTGGCAGCAGTCGGTACTCTGGCACGGGCCCAGCGCCCTCGTGCTGTCGCGCCAGAACCTGCCGGCGCAGCCACGCGATCCGCAACAGATCGCCGCGGTGGCGCGCGGCGCCTACGTCCTGCGCGATAGCGTCGCCACCCCCGAACTCATCCTCATGGCGACCGGATCGGAGCTGGCCCTGGTGGTGGCCGCCGCCGAGGAGCTGACGCGGCAGGGGCGCCAGGTACGCGTCGTGTCGATGCCCTGCATGGAGGTCTTTCTGGCGCAGGACGCGGCGTATCGCGAAGCGGTCCTGCCGGCGCAGGTGCGCCGCCGTCTCGCTGTCGAAGCGGCCCACCCGCAGCCCTGGTTCCGTTTCGTCGGCCTGGAAGGGCGCGTCATCGGCATGGAGAGCTTCGGTGAATCGGGGCCGGCTGCCGCCCTGTTCGCTCATTTTGGCTTCACCGCGGCGGCGGTGCTCGAGGCTGCCGCCAGCCTATGAAGCGGCCTCTGCGCGTCGCCATCAATGGCTATGGGCGCATTGGACGGCATGTCCTGCGCGCCTGGCATGAGCGTGGCCTCACCGACCAGATCGAGATCGTCGCCATCAATGATCTCGCCGACGCCGCGACGCTGGCGCATCTGACCCGCTATGACAGCACGCATGGGCGCTTTGCTGCCAGCGTTGTGGTCGAGGATGAGCATCTGCTCATCGCCGGGCAGCGCATCCGTGTCCTGTCACAGGCGCAGCCGGCGGCCCTGCCCTGGGCGCAGCTCGCCGTCGATGTCGTCCTCGAATGCACCGGGCGTTTTCGCGCGCGCGCCGAGGCGGCACAGCACCTGAGCGCCGGCGCTGGACGCGTGGTCATCGGCGCGGCGCCCTTCGATCGCGTCGACGCCCTCATCGTGCAGGGTATCAATGAAGCGCAGCTGCGCCCCGAACATCGCGTCATCTCGTCGGTGTCTTGCACCACGCATGCCCTGATGCCGCTGCTGCTCATCCTCGATGCGGCGCTCGGTCTGGAGTCGGTCATGTTCACCGAAGTGCATGCGCAGACCTCGGATCAGCCGACTTTGGATCACGTTCATCGTGATCTGCGCCGCGCCCGTGCCAGTGGCCACAACATCGTGCCGACCACCACCAGCGCCCTCGCGGCGGTGCGTCAGCTGTTGCCGGAACTCGCCATCGAGGGGCATTCACTGCGCGTGCCGACCCTGGTCGTCGCCGCCGTCGAACTCGATGTCTGTAGCCGTCGCTCACTGCCGGTAGAGGTCCTCAATCAGCGTTTCCTGGCCGCCAGCCAGGGAGCTTACGCCGGTATTCTCGGTTATACCGAGGAGCCGCTGGTGTCATCCGATTTTGTCCATCAGCCGTACTCCTGCGTCTTCGATGCGACGCAGACACGCCAGATCGGACAGCAGACGCGCGTACTCGCCTGGTACGATAATGAATGGGGTTATGCCAATCGCCTGCTCGAGCTCGTGCAGACGCTGGCGGCCCACCGATGAACCTGGTCATGGAGATGGATGCATGCAAGTGATCAAGATGAGTGATCTCGACCTGCGCGGCAAGCGCGTGCTGATTCGCGAAGATCTGAATGTGCCGGTGCGTCAGGGTGTCATCACCAGCGATGCGCGCCTCGTTGCCGCTCTGCCGACCCTGCGTCGCGCCCTCGCCCAGGGGGCGCGGGTTCTGGTGTGTTCGCATCTCGGACGTCCGGTTGAAGGTGAATTCAGCGCCGAGAACTCGCTGCAGCCGGTGGCTGATTATCTGAGTGCCGCCCTCGAACAGCCCGTGCCCCTGGTGCGCGACTATCTGCAGCAGGCGCCCCAGGTCGAGGAGGGGCAGCTGGTGCTGCTCGAGAATGTGCGCTTCAATCGTGGCGAGAAAAAAGATGCGCCGGAACTGGCGCGCGCTTACGCTGATCTGTGCGACGTTTTCGTCATGGATGCTTTTGGCACGGCGCATCGCGCCGAAGCCTCGACCCATGGTGTAGCGCGTTTCGCCAGTGTCGCCTGCGCCGGCCCCCTGCTCGCCGCCGAACTCGATGCCCTCGGCCGTGCCATGCATCAACCAGCGCGGCCCATGGTCGCCATCGTCGCCGGGTCGAAGGTGTCGACCAAACTCGATGTGCTCAATTCCCTGGCGCACGTCTGCGATCAGCTCATCGTCGGTGGCGGTATCGCCAACACTTTCCTCGCTGCCGCAGGTTTTCCGATCGGGCGCTCACTCTGTGATCACGATCTCATCGAGACGGCACGCAATCTGGCGACGCGGGTGGCGGTGCCTTTGCCGATCGACGTCGTCGTCGCCACCGCCGAGGGCGAGATCGGCGATTTCATGGCCTGGGCGCAGCGCGCACCGGCGCAGATCAAGTCGGTGCGTGATGTCGCCGCCAATGACATGATCCTCGACGTCGGACCGCAGACCAGCGCCATGTTCGCCGATCTGATGGAGCATGCCCGCACCATTTTATGGAATGGTCCGGTCGGGGTCTTTGAGGCGGACGCCTTCGGCGCCGGCACCCTGGCGCTGGCCAAGGCGATCGCTGACAGCCACGCCTTCTCCATCGCCGGTGGTGGCGATACACTGGCGGCCATCGACAAATACGGCGTCGGCCGTAATATCTCTTATATTTCCACGGGCGGCGGTGCTTTTCTCGAGTTCGTCGAGGGCAAGACCCTGCCGGCCGTGGCGGCTTTGCAGGCAGCCGCCGCAGGTGCTGCCGCTCAAGGAGAATGATGTATGGCTTTGGTCACTTTGCGCCAGTTGCTCGATCACGCCGCGGAACACGATTATGGCGTGCCGGCTTTCAACGTCAACAATCTCGAACAGATGCGCGCGATCATGGAAGCCGCCGACAAGACCGATGCACCGGTCATCGTGCAGGCATCGGCGGGCGCGCGGCGCTATGCCGGGGCGCCTTTTCTGCGTCATCTCATCCTCGCCGCCGTCGAAGAGTTTCCGCATATCCCGGTGGTCATGCACCAGGATCATGGCGTCAGTCCCGGCGTCTGCCTGCGCTCCATCCAGCTCGGCTTCAGCTCGGTGATGATGGATGGTTCGCTCGCCGAGGATGGCAAGACCCCGACCGACTATGACTACAATGTGCGGGTGACGCGCGCCGTGGTAGCGAGCGCGCACGCTTGCGGGGTCTCGGTGGAAGGCGAGATCGGTTGCCTCGGCTCTCTCGAGACCGGCCTGGCCGGTGAAGAGGATGGTATCGGCGCCGAAGGCGTGCTCGATCACGCGCAGCTGCTCACTGACGTCGATGAAGCCGAGCGTTTCGTCCGTGATACCGGCGTCGATGCCCTCGCCATCGCCATCGGCACTTCGCATGGCGCCTACAAGTTCACACGGCCGCCGACCGGCGACATTCTGTCCATCGATCGCGTCAAGCAGATCCACGCGCGCATCCCCAATACGCATCTGGTCATGCATGGATCGAGTTCGGTGCCGCAGGAGTGGCTGGCGGTGATCAATGAGAGTGGCGGACACATCAAAGAGACCTATGGTGTGCCGGTCGAGCAGATCGTCGAGGCGATCCGGCATGGCGTGCGCAAGGTCAATATCGATACCGACCTGCGCCTGGCCGCAACCGGCGCCATACGTCGCCATCTGCAGGCGCATCCGGATGAGTTCGATCCGCGCCGTTACCTCAAAGACAGCATCGCCGCCATGCGCGACATCGCCATCGCGCGCTATGAAGCCTTCGCCACCGCCGGTCAGGCGGCGCGCATCAAGCCGGTATCGCTCGAGCGCATGGCCGACCGCTACGGCGTCTGAAGCTGTGGCTGACCGGAGCAGCTGTGGCCGTCGAGAGAGGCCACCTCCGGTCCCAGCTCGCTGGCCTGGATCGGGCGCAAGGTGACGCGGGCGACGCCGCGGTGGGTGATGCCGAGAGCCGCCGCCGCGCCATAGGACAGATCGATGATGCGGTGCAGATTCTGCGGGCCGCGATCATTGATACGGACGATGACGTGCTTGTCGGTGCCCGGCAGGCTGACCTCGACGAGCGAGCCGAGCGGCAGGCTGCGGTGCGCCGCGGTCAGCATTTTCGGATGAAAGCGCTCGCCACTGCTGGTCGTATGACCCTGGAGTCCGGGACCATACCAAGACGCCAGTCCTTGCAGAGGGCCGCTTTCGTCGTCACCGAGGGTGGCGGCGGTGGTGAGTTCGTTGTGCAGGTCGGGCAGGGGCACCTTGATCAGATCGAGCGTGTCAGCGCGGCCGCCGGGGCTCAGTGTCAGGGCGAGGAGGCCGAAAGCGGCGAGAAGTTGTCGCATCATTCCATGACCTCGATCCCTAAAGCGCGTGGCGTTGCAGTTCTTGCAGACAGGCAAGAAAGCGCGTGTAGGCCAGCTCAGCCGGCCAAGGTTCCCAGGCGAGATCCCCATAGATGGGCTGCAGCACGTCATTCTGCAGGGGCGGCAAGGTGATGCCGAGGATATCGCGCACCTCGGTCGCCGGCCATCCGGCGACATGCAAGGCTTCGCTGGCAGCAGCCAGGCGATCCGCCTTCTTGTGCAGACGGTAACCGATTTCATCCCAATCGGGCAAGGCATAACGCTGCGCCACGGCGGCAGCGAGGCGATCGGTGAGAGCGCGAAAAGCCTCACCGAGATAGGGTTTGAGCACCGACAGGGGGTCGAAACCGAGCAGCCCCTCTTCCGCATCGTGCAGCAGTTCGCGCAGGAGCAGCCTGGGGTCGTCGCTCGCCTGTTCGGCGTCCAGGCGGCGCAAATGCATGACCGTCAGGCTGTGTTGCGCCACCGAGAGGGGATGGCGCCAGGCGGAGTGCCCGCCCCAGCGATAGGTGCGGGCGAGGCCGAGGGCGAGGTCCTCGTCATCCCAGTCCGCCGCTGATGGGTGGAGAAGATCGAGGTGCTTGCCCGAAGGCAAGCGTACCCAGGCGCGTTCTGCGACCTGCATTCAGTAGAGAACGCGCGTGCGGATGGTGCCGTCGATCTGCTGCAGCTTCTCCAGGGCCATGGCCGAATACTCGGCGTCGACGTCGACCACCAGATAGCCGACGTCTTCCTGTGTCATCAGGGTCTGGGCGCTGATGTTGATGCCATTTTGCGCGAAGACCTGGTTGATCGCCGAGAGCACACCGGGGATGTTGCGATGGATGTGCAGCAGACGGTGCTTGCCTTCCTGCATGGGAATCGCTACTTCCGGGAAGTTGACCGCCGACAGGGTGGTGCCGTTGTCGGAGTAGCGCACGAACTTCTCGGCGACCTCGAAGCCGATGTTGGCCTGCGCCTCCAGGGTCGAACCGCCGATGTGCGGGGTCAGGATGACGTTGTCGAACTCGCGCAGGGGCGAGAGAAACTCTTCGCCATTGGCCTTCGGCTCCTTCGGGAAGACGTCGATGGCCGCTCCCGCCAGATGATGGCTGCGCAGGGCGGCAGCGAGGGCGTCGATGTCGACGCAGGTGCCGCGCGCAGCGTTGATGAAGATGCTGCCCGGCTTCATCTGGGCGAATTGCTCGGCGCGCATCATCTGGCGCGTCGACGGCAGATCGGGCACATGCAGGGAGACGACGTCGGCCTGGGCGAGCAGCTCCTCCATGCTGTTGACTTGCCGGGCATTGCCCAAAGGCAGCTTGGTGATCACGTCGAAGTAGATGACGTGCATGCCGAGGGCCTCGGCGAGGACCGAGAGTTGTGAGCCGATATTGCCGTAGCCGACGATGCCGAGGGTCTTGCCGCGCGTCTCGTAAGAGCCGTCGGCGGACTTGCTCCAGCCGCCGCGATGCACGAGGGCATTCTTTTCCGGGATGCCGCGCAACATGAGGATGAGTTCGGCGAGGACCAGTTCCGCCACCGAACGGGTGTTGGAGTAGGGCGCGTTGAAGACCGGAATCCCGAGCTGCCGGGCTTTTTTCAGGTCGACCTGATTGGTGCCGATGCAGAAACAGCCGACCGCGATCAGCTTCGATGCTGCCTCCAGGACGCGCGCCGTCAGCTGCGTGCGCGAACGGATGCCGACGAAGTGGGCGTCGCGGATGCGTTCGATCAGGGCGTCTTCATCGAGGGCGGTCTTGAGGTAGTCGATCTGGCTGTAGCCGTGGCGTTTGAGGACATCCAGGGCATTGGCGTGAACGCCTTCGAGCAGGAGGAAACGGATCTTGGACTTGTCCAGCGAGAACTGACTCATAGGAATATCCCCTGAATATGGGCGCACAGGATGCGCAAAGGCCATGGCGATGCAAATAGGTCACCTATGCTAACATAGGCTGCCCCCCCGCGGGCATGCGGGATGAATCGGTTGCGGAGTTTTCCATGAGTTTGAGCGCTGACGACATCGGCATTTTGCACAACATCGTTGCGCCTGAACGCCTGCGCACGGATCACGACAGCCTGGCCGTCTATGGCCGTGACTGGACGCGGGTCTTCCGCCCGGCGCCGGCGGCGGTGGTCTTTCCCAGCACGGTGGAACAGGTGCAGCAGCTGGTGCTGCGTGCCCAGGAGCGCGGTTGGGCCCTGGTGCCCTCCGGCGGGCGCACCGGACTGTCGGGCGGGGCGGTGGCTGAACGCGGCGAGATCGTGGTCAGCTTCGAGCGCATGAATCGCATCCTCGAGTTTTTCCCTGAGGATCGCATGGTGCGTGTCGAAGCGGGCGTCGTCACGCAGCAGCTGCAGGAGTATGCCGAAGCGCAGGGGCTCTCCTATCCGGTCGATTTCGCCAGCGCCGGCTCGAGTCAGATCGGCGGCAACATCGGCACCAATGCCGGGGGCATCAAAGTCATCCACTACGGCATGACGCGCGACTGGGTCATGGGCCTGAAAGTCGTCACCGGCCGTGGCGACATCCTCGATCTCAATGGCGGCATGATCAAGAACGCCACCGGCTATGACCTGCGCCATCTGTTCATCGGCGCCGAGGGCACCCTAGGCTTCGTCGTCGAAGCGACCATGGCGCTGGCGCCGGCACCGCGTGACCTGCGCGTCATCCTCCTCGCCGTCCCTGATTTCGCCGCCGTCATGCCCATCCTGCAGGCCTTTCGCGAGCAGCTCGAGCTCACCGCTTTCGAGTTTTTCTCCGAACTGGCGATGCAGATGGTCATCGAACGCACCGGCTTGCCGCGACCGTTCGCGGCGCGCGCACCCTTTTATGTGCTCCTCGAATTCGAAGGAGAACACGCCAGCACCGTCGAGCAGGCCCTGCAACTGTTCGCCAGCGCCGTCGAGCACGGCTGGGTCGTCGATGGCGTGCTCAGCCAGAGCGAGACACAGGCGCGCCAGCTGTGGCGTCTGCGTGAGGACATTTCCGAGACTCTGGCGGAACACACGCCTTACAAGAATGACATCTCGGTGATCATCCGCCATGTACCGGCCTTCATCGCCGCCATCGACGCCATCGTCGCCGCCGAGTATCCGGATCTGCGTGTCGTCTGGTTCGGCCATATCGGTGACGGCAATCTGCATCTGAACATCCTCAAACCGGCGGACAGCTCCGTGCAGCAGTTCGTCGAGCGCTGTCAGCGCGTCAATCTGCGCGTGTTCGATGTGGTGCGCACTTATCAGGGCTCGATCTCGGCTGAACATGGGGTGGGACTGACCAAGAAACCCTACCTCGACTACACCCGCAGCGCTGCCGAGATCTCCTATCTGCGCGCCATCAAGGCGGTGTTTGATCCCTGCAACGTCATCAATCCGGGGAAGATCTTCGATCAGATCCCGGAAGACAGCGAGGTTCGTTGACATGCCCGTCATCGATTTCTTCTATGATCTGGTCAGTCCGTACAGCTATCTTGCGGCGACCCAGATGGCGCGCCTGGAGGCCAAGGCCGAGGTGCACTGGCGGCCCTTCCTGCTCGCCGGGGTGATGCAGGCGACCGGCAACAAGCCGCCCTTTCTGGTGCCGGCGCGGGCGCAGTACATGCAGCGCGATCTGCAGCGGCTGGCGGCTTACTATGGCGTCCAGCTGGTCATGCCGGCGACCTTCCCCTTCGAGACGCTGACCGCCCTGCGCTGTCTGCTGACCTTGCCGGCGGCCCTGCTGCCGGCGAGCAGCCTGGCGCTGTTCGAAGCGATCTGGGTCGAGGGGCGCGACGTCGCCGATCCGCAGGTGCTCAAGGATCTCTTCGGTGCCGAGGTGCTGGCGCAGGCCGGTGCGAGCGCCGGCAAGCTGGCGCTCAAGGAGAACAGCGACGAGGCGGTGATGCGCGGCGCCTTCGGGGCGCCGAGTTTCTTCCTCGGTGATGAACTCTATTTCGGTTGCGATCGACTCTTTCTGCTCGAACGCGAGCTGGGTTTGAGCGGAGGTGAGCGCTGATGCGGCAGCCTGGCAAAGTCGTCTGTGTCGGACGCAACTACGCTGAACACGCGCGCGAACTCGGCCATGCCGTGCCGGAGCAACCCCTGCTGTTCATGAAGCCGGGCAGCGCCGTGGTCGATTTCCTGTCGCCGGTGGTCATCCCCACGGATCGTGGCGCCTGCCATCATGAAACCGAGATCTGTCTGTTGCTCGGGCAGGATCTGCGCCGCGCCGATGCGCGTCAGGCGCGCGCCGCCATCGCCGGCATTGGTCTCGGTCTCGATCTCACCCTGCGTGATCTACAGGCCGAACTCAAGGCCGCCGGTCATCCCTGGGAGCGCGCCAAGGCTTTCGATGGTGCCGCGGTGCTGGCGCCTTTTCTGCCGCCTTCAGCCTGTCCCGATCTTGGCCAGATCGAATTCTTTCTCGAGGTCGATGGGCAGCGCCGGCAACGTGGCCATAGCGGCGACATGCTGCTCGGCCTCGTCGATCTCCTCGTCCACATCAGCGCCGTCTTCTCTTTGCAGTCCGGTGATGTGGTGATGAGCGGCACGCCGGCCGGCGTCGCCGCCTTGCAGGTCGGGCAGCGGCTCTGCCTCGGCCTCGCTGGTCAGACCTGGACCTCGCAAGTGGTGGCGGCCGACGCCTGATCAGGGCTGCAGGAAGCGCAGGATGTGGCGACGGGCGCGCTTGTCGGGGCGGTGTGCCGGCGCCTCCTGTCGTCCCTGCAGACGCCGCTGTGCGCGCCGCGCCAGGCTGGCCGCGCTTTCCTGATAGAGGGTCTGTGCCTGCGTCGCCGCACCGCGCTCAGCGCTGAGGGCAAGGATCTCGATGTCGCGTTCGTCATCGCCCTGGCGTATCGTCAAACACATGCCGACGTGGACGGCTTTGCTGACTTTGACGCGCTGTCCGGCGCAATGCACCTTGCCGCCTTCGATGGCAGCCTTGGCCAGGCTGCGCGTACGAAAAAAACGCGCTGCCCAGAGCCAGCGATCGATGCGCAGGCGCGATTCATCACCCGTCATCACGGCTTCCCGGTAGAGGACAGAGGCTGTCCATGATGTCGTCAAAGTCATCGATGGCAGGGTGGCGCAGATGCTGTCGGCGTGCCTGTTGCGAATCGGGCTGGCGGATGCACAGGACCTGGCCGATGCCGTAGGTCAGGGCGGCGTCGAGCACCTCCTCACTGTCATCGATGAGCAGGCAGCCTTGCGCCTGAAAGGGATGGCGCGCCTGCAGAGCCGGCCAGAAAGCTGCCGATTCTTTGGCGGCGGCGAAGGTGTGCGAACAGAGGATGTGATCGAAGTGCGCGCCGATGCCGGTGACGTCGAGCTTGAGGGCGAGGCTGTGGTGGTGAGCGTTGGTGACCAGCCAGCGCTGACGGCCGCTGGCGGCGACGGCCTGGAGAAAAGCCAGGGTCTGCGGGCGGACACGGATGCGGGCGCGTTCAGTCTGTTTCAGGGCGACGAGATCGAGGCCGAGCTCAGCGCTCCAGAAATCGACGCTGTACCAGCTGAGACGGCCGCGCTCTCTATGGTATCTTCGTTCCAGTTCGGCCTGTGCCTGCGCAAGATCGAGGCCATGCGCCTGCGCCCAGCGCTGCGGTACGAGCTGGCGCCAGAAGTGGTTGTCGAAGTGGAGGTCGAGCAGGGTGCCGTCCATGTCGAGCATGACGAGGTCGATGCGACTCCAGTCGATGAGCATGATGCCTGAGGTTTCCATGAAAACGCCGATGTCCGCCAGTGTGCCACGAAATCACGCACTTTGCCTGCAGCGCATGCTCGCCGCCGCTGCCGCCGCCAGCGCCGAGATCATGGCGGTCTATGCCGACCGGCAGAGCTGGCAGCTCGAGTACAAGGCCGATGACAGCCCGCTGACACAGGCGGACCGGCGCGCGCAGGCGGTGATCATGGCGACGCTGCAGGATCTCGGCCTGAGCATCGTCAGCGAGGAGATGGACGACCTGCCACAGCACCTGGGCGCCGCTAGCTATTTTCTTGTCGATCCTCTCGATGGTACGCGCGAGTTTGTCGCGCGCAATGGCGAGTTCACCGTCAATATCGCGCTGATCACGGCGCAGCAGCCGGTCCTCGCCGTCGTGCAGGTACCGGTCGATGGTCGCGTCTACCACGCCCGGCGCGGGCATGGCGCCTGGCTCGGGCAGCGTCGCCTGCAGGCACAGGCGGCGACCCCTTTGCGCGTCGCGGTCAGCCGGCATCATGCGCGTGGTGAGCAGGATCTGCTGCGCACACTCGCCGAGCGCTGTCCTCTGACCCTGATCGAGCGTGGTAGCTCTTTGAAGATGGTCGAGATCGCTGCCGGTGAGATCGATTTTTATCCGCGCCTGGGGCCGACCATGGCCTGGGACACGGCGGCGGCCGAACTCATCCTCGCGGAGGCGGGCGGTTGTTTGTGCGATCTCGCCGGCCAGCGCCTGCGCTATGCGCCGCCCTGGCGCAATCCGCCTTTTTTCGCCTCAGCGCTGCCGGTCGCTCAGTCCTTGTCCTTGCTGTCCGGTGCCTGCGACCACTCCTGAACCGTATGGCCGCCGCGACCCTCCTGGTTGAGCAGCGGCCATAGTTCAGCCTGAGCGGTCTGAGCGCTGGCGGCAAAGGTCCAGGGTGGGTTGATGATCAGCATGCCGCTGCCATTGAGGCCGAGGGTCTGATCAGCGGGTCGGATGCAAAGTTCGCAGCTGAGCATCTTGTTCAGGCCACGCTGCGTCAGCTGGCGCAGAAATCGTCGTGTCTGCACCTGATGTTTGATCGGATACCAGAGCGCAAAGACGCCGGTCGGCCAGCGCTGCCAGGCGCGCAGGAGCAGTTCCTGCACCGGCTTCCAGTCTTCGCGTTCTTCTTCATAGGGCGGATCGATGAGCACCAGGCCGCGGCGCTCCTGCGGCGGGATGAGGGCCGGGATGCCTTCGTAGGCGTCGCGCTCATGCACCGCCAGGCGCGCCTGTGTGCGCGCCCAGGCGCGCAGAGCTTCAGCTTCCTCGTGTTCGCGTTCGATGAGCAGGCCGCGATCCTGCGTCCGCAAACGCGCCGCGATCAGTGCCGGTGAGCCGGGATAGGATAGCGCCGGGCCGCCTTGGCGCAGTTTCTGCACCTGCTGCAGATAGGCGCGTATCCAGGCGTGCTGAGTGCGTTTTGCCTCGGGCAGGCGTGCGATGCCTTCACGATATTCGCCGCTACGCTGGGCGGCGACCTGGCCGAGATCGTAGACGCCGCGGCCGGCATGGCTGTCGATGACGCAGAGCGGTGTCTCCTTGCGCATCAGCAGTTCGAGCAGGCCGATGAGCAGGACGTGTTTGTGGACATCGGCGAAGTTGCCGGCATGAAAGGCGTGGCGGTAGTTCATGTGGTTCTCGATTCCCGGCTACCCGCCATTATGGCGCCTGCCCGCCGCCATATCCAGTCTGGCGGCGGATGCGCGGTCAGGGTCTCAACAAAAGGGGTTTTCGCGCGCCTGCATGGCTTGGCGCAGAGCATCCGGCCAGGGACAGGGCCGACCATCGCTCAGTCCGACGCAGACGACGCTGGCTTCGGCTTCGGCGACCCGCTGGCCATCGCCCTGGCGCACCAGGTGGTAGATCTGGCGCAGGCGGTCCGAGCTCATCTCTTCGACGCGCACGCCGATCTGCAAGTGCGCCGGATGGCGCACGGGCATGCGAAAGCGACAGTGGATATCGGCCAGCACTGGGCCACAGCCATGCTGGCGCATGATCTGGATGCCGTCGAGGCTGAAAAAATAGGCGAGACGGGCATTTTCGATATAACGGAAGTAGGCAGTGTTGTTGACGTGTCCGAGGGCATCCATGTCACCCCAGGCGACTTCTTGCGGATGGATGAAACGAAATTCTTTCAGTGCTGATGACAAGGGCTCTTCCTCCTGAAGATGACGGACGGCGGCGGTGTTTGCGGTGGTGCTTGACTTGCATCAAACATCGGCCAGGGTCGTCATTGTAATGTACGGCCGACGGTGGATAGCAATAGGTAGATCGCATGGATCGTCATGAAAATCAGCTCACTGAGCGTGTCGCTTCGCTCGTACGTAAGAATTTTGCCGCCAGTTCGGCGGCGGCGGTCGCGCGTGAATTGAACGTCAGCGATCGTACCCTGCGTCGTCATCTCGCCGCTGAGGGTTCCTCCTTCCAGGAGATCCTCAGCGCGCAGCGCTTCGCCATGGCCGCGCATTTGCTGACTTCCAGCGGTAGCTCGGTGCAGGACATCGCGGCACGCCTAGGTTATAGCGACGCCTCCAACTTCGGTCACGCGTTCCGGCAATGGAGTGGTATGTCGCCACGCCAGTACCGCCAGCATGGCAGTCAGGTCTATCTGCACGCCGGATGATTGCCAGTGACCGCCATGAGCGCCTATGATCGCCGACGCATGGCGTAAGGGGAGCCGGTCATGGAAGCAGGGCGTACGGCGTTGATCACCGGTGGCAGCGGCCGTCTCGGTGCCGAGTTTGCCCGGCAGCTGGCGGCGCGTGGTCTGCATCTGTGTCTGGTGGCGCGTCGCTTCGCGCCCTTGCAAGACCTCTGCAACAGTCTGCAGCAGGCCTATGGTGTGCGCGTCGAGGGACTCGCCCTCGACCTCGCCGAGCCTGGCGCCGCTGATGAGCTGCACGCCGAGACGCGCCTGCGGGGTCTGACCATCGATGTTCTCATCCATGCCGCCGGTCGTAGTCTCGCCGGTGACTTCCTCGATCTCGATGAACGCCAGGAAGAGCGTATGCTGCTCTTGCAGGTCCTGGAGATGACCCGGCTTTTGCGGCGCTATGGCCGTGACATGGCCGAGCAGGGCGGCGGTCATATCCTCCTTCTGTCGAGCTTGGCGGCCTTTCAGGCGACGCCAGGATGGGCCAGCTATGCCGCTGCCAAATCCTATGTGCAGAGCCTCGGCGAAGCGCTCGCCTACGAGCTGCGGGCGCAGCAGATCATCGTCAGTATCCTGGCGGCCGGCGCCATGCAGCAGTCGCGCGGGTTCATGCCGTCGCGGCGTAATCTGCTGGCGGTCGAGGAGGTCGTGCAGCAGTCATTGCAGGCTCTCGACAAGGGCGTGCCGGTGATCGCTCCGGGTAAGAGCCGACGTGCCGGCGATCTGGCGCGCCGCCTCGTCGCCGGTCGATTGATGCCGGCCATGGCGCAGCTTTTGGCAAAATCGACGGTCACCCGCCACTAGAGCATCTATACTGACGGCGACTTTGTGCGGAGTGGTTTTGGTGCTCAGGCGTATTCCTGTCAGACATGTGCGTTTGGGGATGTTCATCCATGAGTTCGCTGGTTCATGGATGGAACACCCTTTTTGGCGCAGCAAATTTCTTCTCGACAAGGCCCGCGATCTCGAGCGCATTCAGCGTTCTTCCCTCAGTGAGCTGTGGATCGACACCGAACGCGGCCTCGACGTCGAAGGTGACGAGCCGGGCGTGACGCAGGAAGTCGCCGAGCAGCAGATCGATCAGGTGCTCGAGCAGGCCGCGCAGGTGGTGAGTGAGACGCCCCTGCGCCTCAGTATCGAGGAAGAGGCGGTGCAGGCGGCGCAGATCTGCCGCAAGGCGCAACGCGCGGTCAAGAAAATGTTTCAGGATGTGCGCATGGGGCAGGCCCTCGATGCCGAACAGATGCAGCCTCTGGTCGAGGAGATCGCCGCTTCGGTGATGCGCAATCCGTCCGCCATCATCGGCCTGGCCCGCCTCAAGACGCAGAATGAATACACCTATATGCATTCCGTGGCGGTGTGCGCCTTGATGACCGCTCTGGCGCGACAGCTCAAGATGAGTGACGAGCTCGTCTATCAGGCTGGACTGGCCGGCTTGCTGCACGACATCGGCAAGGTGATGATCGCCAATGCCATCCTCGACAAACCCGGCAAGCTGACGGAAGCCGAGTTCAATACCATCAAAAAGCATCCGGAACTCGGGCACGAGATCTTGTTGCAGGGGCGCGCCGTCGGCGCGATACCGCTCGACGTCTGTTTGCACCATCATGAAAAAGTCGATGGCAGCGGTTATCCACATCGTCTGGTGGCGGATCAGATCAGCGTGCTGGCGCGCATGGGGGCGATCTGCGATGTCTATGATGCGATCACCTCGGATCGTCCGTACAAACGCGGCTGGGATCCGGCCGAAGCCATGCGCAAGATGGCGGAGTGGGCGAAGGGGCATTTCGATGAACTCATTTTTCAGTCCTTCGTGAAGACGGTGGGGATCTATCCCACCGGCTCTCTGGTGCGTTTGTCCTCGCAGCGACTGGCAGTGGTGGTCGAGCAGAGCGGAGAGCAGCTGCTCAAGCCGCACGTGCGTGTGTTTTTCGATGTCGAGACGCGACAGCCTTTGCCGGAAGAATGGATCGATCTCAGCCTCGCGACCTGCACCGAGCGCATTCTGGCGCGCGAATCGGCGCAAGATTGGGGTCTGGGTTCGCTCGAGCATCTCTGGCACGGTGGAGTCCGCGAGCCGCGGGAAGGTATTTGAGCGTCATGGTCAGCGCAGCGAGGAGAGAATGATGCCCCAGGAATCGCGACAAAGTTGGGTCATGCTCGATCGCGAGCGACGCTTGAGCGCTTCGATCTTATCGACGAGCTGGCCTGGTGTGCAGCCGCCCATCAACGCAGCGTTGCACGAATGGATCGACGTCGCGCGCTCGCAGCAGTCCGTGCAGCAATTTGCGGCGGCCTTGCAACAGGGGCAGCCCTGGCGCGGCTGCCTGTATCTGCTGGGAGGCACGGCGATCAGCGTTCTGGCGCTGCCGCAGGCGCAAGGCAGTCTGCTGGTCTTCGAAGAAGGCTGCGCCGTGCCGGAGTCGCCGCCGACCAGTCAGGTGGCGACCTGGATGCGGCGCTTCTACGCCATCCCTTTTCTACTGCGTTATGCCAGCTATATGGCGAGCATGGTGGCCGTCACGCTGTGCGTGGCGTGGGCGGCTTATGCCCATCAGATGCTCGGCTTAGGTCTGCTGCTCGTGTGCAGCGTCGGTATGGCGGTCATTTCATCCTGGTTCATCGAACGCACCATCGGTCGTTCTCTGCGCGATGCGCGCCGTATTTTTCGTACCATCTCACAAGGTGATCTGAGCTCGTATATCGACGTCGATCGCGATGACGACGCCGGTCGTCTGATGGCGGATCTGGCGATGATGCAGGCCAGTCTGCAGTGGATGACGCAGCAGACGGCGGGATCTTCCGATCATCTCTTTCAGCAGCAGGCGGCGGTTGCCGAGGCGCTCGAGCGTCTGCGTCAGCAGGCGAGCGCGCAGGTGCACTCTCTCGATGACGTCAAGCAGGCGGTCAGCGAGGTGACGGTATCGGTGCAGACGGTGTCACTCGCCGCATCGCAGGCGGACAGCGCCGCCCAGGACTCTTTGCAGAACATTCGCGATGGTGGCGGGCAGCTGCATGAAGGCGTCAGCTCCTTTGACCATCTCGTGCACATGGTGCAGGGCTTCGCCGAGGACATGGTCGGCCTCAATCAGGCTGCCCAGGGCATCAGCCTGGTGACGCAGGTGATCGCCGAGATCGCCGCCCAGACCAATCTTCTGGCGCTCAACGCCGCCATCGAAGCGGCGCGTGCCGGTGAGGCGGGGCGTGGCTTTGCCGTCGTCGCCGATGAGGTACGCACGTTGGCGACGCGCACCGGTCAGAGTACCGCCGACATCACCCGCATGGTGCAGGATATTCAGTCGCGCTCACAGCGCGCTGCCAGTGAAATGGACGCCTCCGTCCATGAAGTGACCACCCAGCAAGGCAAAATGCGACAGACCCTGCGCGGTTTCGACGAGATCGAACGCGGCAGCTTGCAGGTGACGGAGATGGCGACCGCCATCCATCAGGCCGCACTCCAGCAAGTGTCGGCAACGGCGCGCGTCAGTCATAGCACCGAGAACATGTATCACTTGATGGACGCCAGTCGTGAAGAAGTCGATCATCTGCACGCCGCCAGTCAGCGCCTGCAGAGCACGGCGGCGGATCTGCGCCGGTTGCTGGCGCACTATCGCTTCTGAAGCGAAGGCTATGCCCGGCGTAGGCCGGGCACAGCGTCGCTGTCCCGACTCAGCTGATCTTCTTGTGCCGGCCGCGCCCGCCGCCGGGGTTGGCTTGGCCGACTTTTTTCTGACGATAGGCGTCGTAATCGGTGAAGTTACCCTCGAACCATTCGACGCCCTCATCCTCGAAGGCGAGGATATGGGTGGCGATACGGTCGAGAAACCAGCGATCGTGCGAGACGACCATGGCCACCCCGGGAAAGGTCAGCAGAGCGTCTTCGAGGGCGCGCAGGGTTTCGACGTCGAGATCATTGGACGGTTCGTCGAGCAGGACGAGGTTGGCGCCGGCCTGCAGAATTTTCGCCAGTTGCAGGCGGTTGCGTTCGCCGCCGGAGAGCTCACCGACGCGTTTTTGCTGATCGCTGCCCTTGAAGTTGAAGCGCCCGAGATAGGCGCGTGAGGGGATCTCGAAGTCGCCGACGCGCAGGATGTCGAGGCCGCCGGAGATCTCTTCCCAGGCGGTCTTGCTGTCGTCGAGTTGGTCGCGGATCTGCCCGACGTAAGCGACCTTGACGGTTTCGCCGACGATGACGCGGCCGTGGTCGGGACGCTCTTCGCCGGTGATCATGCGAAAGAGGGTGGTCTTGCCGGCGCCGTTGGGGCCGATGATGCCGACGATGGCGCCGCGTGGCACGATAAAGTTGACGTGCTCATAAAGGGTGCGTCCGGCAAAGCCTTTGCCGAGATCCTGCGCCTCGATGACCTGTTCGCCGAGGCGAGGTCCGGGTGGGATATAGATCTCCTGGGTCTCATTGCGCTTCTGAAACTCCTTGCTGGCGAGCTCCTCATAAGCGGCCATGCGCGCCTTGCTCTTGGCCTGGCGCGCTTTCGGGCTTTGCCGGACCCACTCGAGTTCGCGCTTGAGCGCCTTGGTATGCGCTTCCTCGGCTTTTTGTTCCTGTTCGAGGCGGGTCTCTTTCTGTTCCAGCCAGCTCGAATAATTGCCGTGCCAGGGGATGCCGTGACCGCGGTCGAGCTCGAGGATCCACTCGGCGACGTTGTCGAGGAAATAGCGATCATGGGTGATGGCGACGATGGTGCCGGGAAAGTCCTTGAGGAAATGTTCGAGCCAGGCTACCGACTCGGCGTCGAGATGGTTGGTCGGTTCATCGAGCAACAGCATGTCCGGACGCGACAGGAGCAGACGGCAGAGGGCGACGCGCCGCCGCTCACCGCCCGACAGCTTGCTGACATCAGCCTCCCAGGCCGGCAGGCGCAGGGCGTCGGCGGCTTGTTCGAGCTGGTTTTCGATGTTGTGCGCATCCCAGGTCTGGATGATGGCCTCGAGGGCCTCCTGGCGTTTGGCCAGGGCGTCGAAGTCAGCGTCCTCCAGGGCGTAGGCGGCGAAGACCTCATCGAGTTCGCGCAGGGCATCGAGGGCGATACGCAGCCCATCCTCGACATTGCCGCGCACGTCCTTGTTGGCATCGAGTTGTGGCTCCTGGGGCAGGTAGCCGATCTTGATGCCGGGCTGCGCGCGCGCCTCGCCCTGAATGTCGGTGTCGACGCCGGCCATGATGCGCAGCAGGGTCGACTTGCCGGCGCCATTGAGGCCGAGCACGCCGATCTTGGCGCCAGGAAAGAAGGACAAGGAGATGTCCTTGAGGATCTCGCGTTTGGGCGGGACGATCTTGCTGACGCGGTTCATGGTGTAGATGTATTGAGCCATAGCGATATCCTGTACGGTGGCGGCCGGAGGTGGCCTTATTTTACGGCCGGACGCTACCGGCCATGCGAGATTTAACGGGTCAGTCGCTCCAGCAGCCAGGCTTGCACCGGCTGACGTTCGGGATCGAGTTCGGTGTTCTCGCGCACCCAGTGCCCATCCGCCTGCAACAGCCAGGACTGGCGCCGGTCCTGCAGGTAGGCCTGCAGGCCTTCACGCAGGATGCGCTTGCGCAGGTCGGGGTCCTCGATGGGAAAGCAGGTCTCGACGCGAGAGAAGAGATTGCGGTCCATGAGATCGGCGCTGGAGGCGTAGATGCGGGCATCGCCGGCATTGGCGAAATAATAGATGCGGGTGTGCTCGAGAAAACGACCGACGATCGAACGCACATAGATGTTGTCGGAGACGCCAGCGATGCCGGGCGTCAGGCAGCACACCGAACGCACGATGAGGTCGACGCGCACGCCGGCCTGGGAAGCGCGCATCAGCGCCTGCATGATCTGCTTCTCGGTGATGGCATTGCACTTGAAGATGATGTGCGCCGGCCGTCCTTCGATCGCATGCTGAATTTCCGCATCGATCATCGCCAGCAGTTGCGCATGCAGGGTGAAGGGCGAGTGAAAGAGCTTCTTCAGGCGCGCCGCCTTGCCCATGCCGGTGAGTTCGCCGAAGATCTTCCCGACGTCTTCACAGAGATCGGCATTGGCGGTGAGCAGTGAGTAGTCGGTATAGATGCGGGCATTGCCGGCGTGATAATTGCCCGTACCGAGATGGGCGTAGCGCACCAGGCGATTTTTTTCGCGGCGCACCACCATGATCATCTTGGCGTGCGTCTTGTAGCCGACGATGCCGTAGACGACGATGGCGCCGGCCTCCTGCAGGATGTTCGCCACCTCGATGTTGGAGGCCTCGTCGAAGCGTGCGCGCAGCTCGATGACCGCCGTCACCTCTTTGCCATTACGCGCCGCTTCCGCCAGCGCCTGCACGACCTCGGAGTCGGGTCCGGTGCGGTAGAGGGTCTGCTTGATGGCCAGCACCTGGGGATCCTGTGCCGCCTGGCGTAGAAGTTCGACGACCGGCGTGAAGGACTGAAAAGGGTGCAGCAGCAGGATGTCGCGTATCTTCAGGGCTTCGAAGTAGTTCTCACTCTTTTGCAGATAGTCGGCGATGGCCGGCGTGAAGGGGGCGTACTTGAGGCGCGGGCGATCCATGCTCAGCCAT
The DNA here is from genome assembly GCA_021833365.1 of Pseudomonadota bacterium. Taxonomy (GTDB): domain Bacteria; phylum Pseudomonadota; class Gammaproteobacteria; order Pseudomonadales; family Moraxellaceae; genus JAJZHK01. Next base: position 32,846 of record JAKBFV010000007.1, read on the forward strand.
AGGCGCGCCAGGTTGACCGGGCCATTGACGCGATAGAGATCCTCATCCTCGAGATTGAACTTGCGCAGCAGGTAGTCGACGATGGGCTGTGGGCAGTTGTCGGCGACTTCCAGACGCACGGCGCTGCCATAGCGCCGCATCAGCAGTTCACCCTTCAGGGCCGAAGCGAGGTCTTCGACGTCGTCCTCGTCGAGCGCCAGGTCGGCGTTGCGGGTGACGCGAAACTGGTAACAGCCGCTGGCGCTCATGCCGGGAAAGAGTTCGCTGACGTGCTCGTGGATGATCGAGGAGAGCATGACGTGCTGATCGCCGCCGTCGGTCAGTTCATCGGGCAGACGCACGACACGCGGCAGGGAACGCGGCGCCGGCACCACCGCCAGCTCGATCTGGCGGCCGAAGGCGTCCTTGCCTTCGAGTGCGACGATGAAGTTCAGACTCTTGTTGACCAGGCGCGGGAAAGGATGCGCCGGATCGAGGCCGATCGGCGTCAGCACCGGCATGACCTGTTCGCGAAAGTATTTTTTGATCCAGGCCGATTGCAGGTCCGTGCACTCTTCGCGGCGCAGAAAACGGATCTTTTCCTGAGCCAGTGCCGGCAACAGCTCCTCATTGAGCAGGCGGTACTGTTCGGTGACGGCGGCGTGGCAGATCGTGCCGATGCGTTGCAGCAATTCCTGTGGCAGCAGGCCATCCGGGCCCGGGCTGGCGCGGTTGAGGCGCGCCTGCTGTTTGAGGCCGGCGACGCGGATCTCAAAAAATTCGTCGAGATTGCGCGAGAAGATGATGAGAAAGTTGAAGCGATCGAGCAAAGGGTGGGTGGCGTCGCGTGCCTGTTCGAGGACGCGGCGGTTGAATTCGAGGATGCTCAGCTCGCGGTTGATGTAGTAGGCGGGCTGATTGAGGTCGAGCACGGCTTCGGTCATCGCAGGGGATCCTTCAGCGCCGTTCATCGGCGAGAGCGAGGGCCATGGCTTTGGCGTAATACGTCAGAATGGCGTCGGCGCCGGCGCGTTTGATGCAGAGCAGGGATTCGCGCATGACCGCCTCGGCGGCGAGCCAGCCTTGTGCGATGGCCGCCTGATGCATGGCGTACTCGCCGCTGACCTGATAGACCAGGGTCGGTACCTGGAAGGCCTCCTTGACCTCGCGCACGATGTCGAGATAGGGCATGCCGGGCTTGACCATGACCATGTCGGCGCCTTCGCCGAGATCGAGGGCGACTTCGTGCAGGGCCTCCTGACGATTACCGGGATCCATCTGGTAGCTGCCCTTGTCGCCTTTGAGCGCCGCTGCCGAACCAACGGCGTCGCGGAATGGCCCATAGTAGGCCGAGGCATACTTGGCGGCGTAGGAGAGGATGCTGACCTGGCCATGCCCGGCACGATCGAGTTCGGCGCGGATGGCGGCGATACGGCCATCCATCATGTCGGAAGGGGCGACGATGTCGGCGCCGGCCTCGGCGTGTGAGAGGGCCTGGCGGGTGAGGATTTCCGTGGTGACGTCATTGATGACGTAGCCGGAGGTGTCGATGATGCCGTCCTGACCATGCACGGTGAAGGGATCGAGAGCGACGTCGGTGATCAGGCCGAGTTGCGGCACTTCCGCCTTCAGGGCGCGTACGGCACGTTGCAGCAGTCCCTCCGGGTTGTAGGCTTCTTCTGCCAGCAGGCTCTTCATCGCTGGCGGCGTCACCGGAAACAGGGCGAGGGCAGGCAGGCCGAGATCGGCGAGCAGACGCGCTTCGATCAGCAGCTGGTCGATCGACAGGCGCTCGATGCCGGGCATCGACAGGACGGGTTCGCGGCGTCCCTGACCTTCGAGGATGAAGACCGGAAAGATGAGGTCGTCGACGCTCAAGCGGGTCTCGCGCACCAGGCGGCGGCTAAAGTCCTGACGGCGCAGGCGACGCATGCGGGTGTCAGGAAAAGGAGCGCGACTCGGCGTGAAGGGACTCATGCGGATCTCCAGATCATGGTGGGCGAGGTCAGGGCCTCGAGCTGCTGCAGATAGGATAGGGCTTCATCGCGGTGCTGGCCACACATCGACGCCTGTGCCTGCAGGGACACGCAGACACGCGGTCGCGCCGCTTGTCCAAACAGACGGCAGCGCAGCTGTTCGTCGAGATGTGGGCAAGGGACACCGGCGGCTTTGCCCGCCGGCAGGCCGGGCAGAGGGCTGCTGATCGACGGCGCGATACAGCAGGCGGCGCAGCCGCTACGGCACTCAGTCACGCTGGCACTCCTCCAGATCTTCGCTGAGTTCGAGCCAGGCGCCTTCCGTGTGCGCGAGATCGCGTGCGACCTGGTCGGACTCCTGCGCCAGCGCCAGCATCTCGGGCTTGCGCGTGGCGGCGTAGAGTCCGGGGTCAGCGAGCGCCGCGGTCAAGGTCTGGTGGCGCGCCTGCAGGAGCTGCATCTGTCGCTCCAGTTGTTCGAGGCGCTGACGCAAGGGACGCAGCTGCTGGCGTTTCTCGGCGTCGAGACGGCGTTGTTCGCGGCGATCGGTCAGTGCCGGCGCTGTCGGCGCATCGGGTTTCGTGCTGGCGCGGCCCTGCAGCCAGCGCGCGTAGTCGTCGAGGTCGCCGGCGAAGTCCTCGACGCGACCGCCATCGACGAGAAGAAAGCGCTCACAGCAGCTGTTCAGCAGATGGCGATCGTGCGAGACGAGGACGACGGCACCGGCAAAATCCTGCAGAGCCAGGGTCAATGCGGTGCGCATCTCGATGTCGAGGTGGTTGGTCGGTTCATCGAGGAGCAGGAGATTGGGGCGCTGATAGATGCACAGGGCGAGGGCCAGGCGCGCCCTCTCGCCGCCGGAGAAGACGCCGCAGCTGGTGTGCACGCGTTCGCCTTCGATGCCAAAGCTGCCGAGATAGGTACGCAGAGTCAGTTCGGTCGCTGCCGCGTCGAGACGACGCAGGCAGAGCAAGGGGGTATCGTCATCGGCGAAGGCTTCCGTCTGGTGCTGGTGGTAGAGCACGCTGCGCAGTTTGTCGGCGGCGATGAGCTCTCCCGTCATCGCCATCTCACCGGCGAGCAGGCGCAGCAAGGTCGACTTGCCGGCGCCATTGCTGCCGAGCAGGCCGATGCGATCGCCGGGATGGATCTGCAGTTGCAGATCCTGCAGGAGGGGCGAGCTGCCGTAGGTGACGCTGCCGGCGCTGAGCGTCAGCAGCGGCTGCGGCAGGTGCTGCGGTACCGGCAGGCTGAACTGGAAGACCGAGTCGCTGTGCGCCGCCGCCATCTCCGGCAGGCGTTCGAGCTGCTTGAGCCGGCTCTGCGCCTGGCGCGCCTTGCTGGCCTGGGCACGGAAGCGATCGACGAAGGCCTGCAGGTGGGCGCGCTGCCGCTCTTGCGTCGCCTGCACCCGCGCTTGCTGTACGCGCCGTTCATGGCGGACACGTTCACAGGTGCTGTAATTGCCGCTGTACAGGGTCAGCCGCTGAGCTTCCAGGTGCAGGATGTGATCACAGACGGCATCGAGAAATTCGCGGTCGTGGGCGATGACGATGAGCAGGCCGGGGTAAGTTTTCAGCCACTGTTCGAGCCAGAGCAGGGCGTCGAGATCGAGGTGGTTGGTCGGCTCGTCGAGCAGCAGGGCATCGGAGCGGCACATCAGGGCGCGCGCCAGACCGAGGCGCATGCGCCAGCCGCCGGAGAAGCTGGCGACGCGGTCGCGATGCCGTTCCGGAGCGAAGCCGAGTCCGGCGAGCAGGCGGGCGGCGCGGATCGCTGCCTGATAGCCGTCGATGCTGTCATGATGCTCGTGTGCGCGCGCCAGGGCCTGGGCGTCGCCTGAGGCTTCCGCGGCGAGCAGGGCGAGCTCGCTGGCGCGCAAGGCGGCATCGCCATCGAGGACATAGTCGATGGCGGCCTGTTCGCTCTGCGGTACATGCTGTTCCATCGTCGCCAGCGTCCAGCTCGCCGGCAGTTCGCAGACGCCAGCATCGGTCGGCAGGAGGCCGCGGATGAGGGCGAAGAGGCTGGATTTGCCGGCGCCATTGGCGCCACTCAGGCCGACCCGCCAACCCGGAAAAAGGCGCAGATCGGCGTGTTCGAAGAGGATTTTTTCACCACGCTGGAGTGTGGCATCGCGAAGCTCTATCATGCGCCAAGACTATCATATCCGGCGCCATCCCGCATGCCGCGATCGCCTCGCCCATGCGCCTTGCAGGAGTTAAGCATCGATGTCCGAGTCGCATGACAAGCTGGCGACACCTTTATGGAACTATGCCCTGCAAGTCTACGCGCAGACTTCGGCGCGCGGCTGGATGCAGGTGCTCAAACAGGATTATGGCATCGACGGCAATCTGCTCATCAGCGCCGCCTACGTGGCGCAATGGCAGCGCTGCCTCGACCCTGTCGATGTCGATGCGCTGGCTGCGAGTCGGACTTTTTTTCAGGCCTACCATGACAAGCTGCAGGCTTTGCATGAACGCAAGGCGGTGGTCGGTCATCCCGACTGGCAGAGCACCTGGCAGGATCTGCTCTTGAAGGCCGAACTGCAGGCCGAACAGGTGCAACTGGCGCACTTGTATGAATTGCTGCGGTCGCGGCCCCTGCGCTTCATGGCATGGTCGCAGGCGCTCGCGCACAATCTCACCCTCTGCGCCGGCGTGGCAGGCGCCGATGAGCGCGCCGGCAATCATCTGCAGGGGCTCATCGCAGCTTTGCAAAAACTCCCCCCCGCAGGAGCGGGGGGGTGATCCAGAGCCGGGTTCGGCTCAGCCCTTGACGTCCTTGGCCGGATCGAAAACTTCCGGCGCGACTTTGGCGGAGTCTTCTTTGCTGGCTTTCGGCTTGGCGGCGGTCTTGGCAGCCGGCTTGGCCGGTGCTTTTGCCGCAGGCTTGGCTACCGCAGGCTTGGCAGCCACAGGTGCTTTTTCAGCGGGCTTGGCGGCGGTCACCGTCGCTTTCGTTGCAGCAGGTTTGGTTGCAGCTGCCGTGGTCTTGGTCACCGCTGGTTTAGCGGCGGCTTTCGGAGCCGGCTTGGCCGCAGCTTTCGGCGCCGGCTTGGCGGCCTTCGGTGCAGGTTTGGTGGTGAAAGCTTTTTTCAGGTAGGAACCGACCTGGCTCTTTTTTTCCAGGTCTTGCAGCATCTTCTTCACCGTCGCGAAATCCGATTTTGCCAGCTTGACCAGTTCTTTGGCATCATCGATGGCGGCCTGCGCGCGGGCGCGGATTTCATCGGCAGTGTCTTTGGCCTTCGACTTTTTCGCTTTTTCGAGCTGCTTCTTCAGTTTTTCACGCAGATCTTTTTCCGCAGCGACGGCTTTATCGATCAGTTTCTGCGCCGCATCCATGATGCGCTGACCTTCCTTTTCGGCGCGATCAGCGGCTTCGATCAGCTGTGATCGAATCTTTTCAATTTGCTTGTCGATATCCATGGTGGGTCCTTTCACAGTAGCCGCCTTGGCGGCCTTGGCGGTGGGTTCCGACTTTGCGGCCTTGCCGGCAGCCTTGGTCGCAGGGTCGATCTTCTGGTCAGGCATATCACATCCTCATCGTGGTTGTGCCCTTCCGAAAATAGCCCAAGCCTTTAAAAAAAGCGAGTCTCTGTGCGCTGAATTTACTGCCCAGATGACATCGATCATGACTTGCCGGCGACTATTCAAAAGACCATGGCTTGAGTATGCTTCATGCGCCCTCGCCGATGAGGTTGCCGAGATAAAATTCCCGCTTTGCTGCGGGGCGAACCCTGTTTGAGGACAGCCACCAACGGAGGAAAAGCGAGAGCGATCGTGCATGCACGATGTGCTGTCCCGCTCTGCTCAGGTTTGAACAGAGTTCTCGCGCCGTAATAGCCATGAAAAAGACGACTTCTTGCCTCTATGGATTGAGTGCTTTGATATGGGTGGGGATGGTGCAGGCCGCGCCGCAGGGAGAAAACCAGCAGGTCGGCTATGCCCTCGGTTTTCTCTCTGGGCAGGGTAATGCCTCGGAGATCAAGGATCTCAATGTCGATCAATTCGTGCAGGGCTTTCGCGACGGCTATTCCGGTCAAAAGCCAGTCATGAGCGATGATCAGATGAAGACCGTGCTGATGAAGTTTCGCGACAAGCTCCTGCTCGCGCAGCAACAGAAGCTGAATGCCCAGGCGCAAAAGAATCTCGCCGCCGGGGCCGCTTATCTCGCCGCTCACGCCAAGCAGGCGGGCGTGCATGTCACCGCCAGTGGCCTGCAGTACAGCATCGAGAAGACGGGTAGCGGCCCGCATCCGAAGGCGACGGACGTTGTCCGCGTCCAGTATGAAGGCAAGCTGCTCAGCGGCAAGGTCTTCGACAGCTCGTATGCCCGGCATCAGCCCGCCGAGTTTCCGCTCAACCAGGTCATCCCGGGCTGGACGGAGGGTGTGCAGCTGATGCAGCCTGGCGCCATCTACGATTTCGCCATCCCGGCCAAGCTGGCTTATGGCGAAGCCGGCAGTTCCGGGGTCATCCCGCCGGATGCCGTGCTGTTGTTCAAGGTTGAACTGCTGGCGATCAATCCCGGCAAGTGAGGACGACGGCCCGGTCGCTTCAGGGCCGGGCCATCTTGCGTTCCTGCAGGATGTCCTGCAGCAGGTGTTCGGTGGCGTCGAGCATGGCCGCGTAGCTGTAGCGTGTGCGCACCTTGTCGCGGGCAGCACTCGCCAGTCGCTGCGCCAGATCCGGCTCGTCGAGCAGGCGGCGCAGCGCCGCCGCCATGGCATCGGCGTCCTCGCTCGCTACGAGCAGGCCATTGCGGCCGTCATCGATCAATTCCGGCAGCCCACCGACGCGCGTCGCCACCACCGGTAGTCCACTGCCCATCGCCTGCACCACCGACTGCGGTATGCCTTCCGAGCGTGAACTGAGCAGCAAGATGTCGCTCGCCGCCAGCAGATCGGCAACGTCTTCGCGGTGGCCGAGAAAGCTCACCTGTCCGGTCAGTTGCAGCGCGCGCGCGTGTTCTTCCAGTTCCGCCCGCATCGGACCTGCACCGGCGAGCAGGAGGCGCGCCCGTGGATGGCTGCCGCGCAGGCGGGCGAAGGCATCGAGCGCCAGCATATGGCGTTTGACACCGCGCAGGATGGCGACCATGAGGATGGCCGGCTCATCGTCATCGAGGCCGAGTTGCTGGCGCAGGCTGGCACGCGGCGTCTGCGCCTGTAGGCGTTCGAAGTCGATGCCGGTGGGAATGCTCACCAGGCGTTCCGGGGCGAGGGGATTGTCGGCGAGCAGATGCGCGCGCATGGCCTCGCCGCAGGTGACGATGCGGTCAGGCAGAAAGTGCACGAAGTTGAGCCAGCTGGCGTGCATGGGCAGATCGATATGGCGGGTGCGCACCAGGGCGACGCCGGCGGCTTGGGCGGCGAGCGCCGCGCACCAGCTGTCGATGCCGCTGTGGGTGCTGACGACGTCGACTTTCTGCCGGCGTAGCTGGCGGTAGAGGGCCAGGATGGTCGGCAGATGGAATTTGCCGGCGAAGGCGAGGCGATAGACATCGAAGCCCGCCTGTGTGGCGTGATCGCCGATGCAGGTATTGGGGCGGGTGGCGAGGAGGACGCGGTGGCCGCGCGCGCGCATGCCCTGCATCTCACTGAAGACGCGCCGTTCCTGGCCGCCCCAGCCATCCGACCATTCGGTGTGCAACAGCGTCAATGGGCGCATCTCAAGCCTCGCTCTGGCGGCTTTGCACCATGCGTCCGGCGATCAGTCCAGCCTCGAACATCAGACACATCGGCACGGCGAGCATGAGCATGGAAAAGGCATCGGGGGGAGCGAGAAACATGGCGGCGAAGAAGTTGCCGACGATGATGTAGCGGCGTTTTGCGGCCAGTTCATCGGCGCTGACCATGCCGCTCCAGATGAGCAAAAAGGTGGCGACGGGAATCTCGAAAGCGAGGCCGAAGACGAGGAAGAACTTGAGGGCGAAGTTGATGTAGTGGTTGATGTCGGTCATCAGCTGTACGTCATGGGGCGCTGCATGGGTGAAAAAGTGCAGCACGGTCGGCAGGATGACGACGTAAGAGAAAGCGACGCCGGCGTAGAACAGGATGCAAGAGATGATCAGCAGGGGCAGGGCGACGCGCTTTTCCTGACGATAGAGGGCGGGGGCGATGAAGCCCCACAGCTCGAACAGGATGTAGGGCATGGCGACGAAGAGGCTGGCCAGAAAGCTGAGACGCAGCGGCGCCATGAAGGAGGCAGTGACGTCGGTGGCGACGAGATGTGAGCCCGCCGGTAACAGGCGCAACAGAGGGTGGGCGAGAAATTCGAAAAGCTCGCCGTCATACCAGGCGAGGACGGCGAAGATCAGCGCCAGGGCGGTGAGCGAGCGCATCAGGCGCGTGCGCAATTCACCCAGGTGGCTGAAAAAGCTCTGCTGGGTCGTTTCGAAAGGTTCAGGCATCGCGCTTCGGATCCGCAGGAGAGGGGGGGGCGAGAGGCTTGTTCAGGGTCTGGTTGAGCGTATCGATCTGCGCCCGCAGCAGCTGCTGCGCCTCGGCGGTCTGGGCGATGTCGAGGTCGCGCTGCAGGCGATCGCGCAGCTCCTGCAGGCTGACCTCTTTTTCGATGTCGGCCTGAATGTCGGCGAGTGTGCGCCGTATCCGCCCGAGCCAGGCGCCGGCCATGCGCGTCGCATGCGGCAGCTTCTCCGGACCGAGGACGACGAGGGCGATCACCGCGAAGAGCAAGAGCTCGCCAAAACCAAAATCGAACATGGCGTCAGGCCTGGTGTTCCTTGTCCTTGGTCATGTTGGTGGTCGTGGTCGTCAGGGTGTCGGGTGCAGCGTGCTGCACGGCAGGCGGTGTCGCCGGCGGCGATTGACGCGCCGCCTCCTCGCCTTCGCGCATGGCCTGCTTGAAGCCATTGATGGCACCACCGAGGTCGCGCCCGAGGTTCTTGACCCGGCCGGTGCCGAAAATGAGCATGACGACCAGCAGCAACAGCACGATGTGAACGATACTCAGATTACCTAGCATGGTGCAGTCCTCTCATGGCGAGGTGGTGTCAGAAGTCTTGCGCGCTGCTTTCTCGACGAGTCCGGAGATAGCGAAGCGACGCGCCAGTTCGGCGATGACCTGCTGGCTCGACAGGCCGAGATGCGCCAGCATCACCAGACTGTGGAACCAGAGATCGGCGGTTTCGTGGACGAGATCGCTGGTGTCGCCCGAGCGTTCAGCGTCTTTGGCGGCGATCAGGGTTTCGGTGCACTCTTCACCGAGTTTTTCCAGAATTTTGTTCAGGCCCTTGCTGTGCAGGCTGGCGACATAGGAGGTGGAGGGGTCGGCGTGCCGGCGCTGCGACAAGACAGCGTCGAGTTCACTGAGCAGATCCATAGATGTCCTCCGGCGACTTGATGGCCGCATCAGTTTCCTGCCAATGTGCTGGCGTATCGCCCTGCGCAGGCGTCCAGCGGCGATAAAAACAGGAGGCGCGGCCGGTATGGCAGGCGATGCCGCCGAGCTGTTCGACTTTGAGCAGCAAGGCATCACCGTCACAGTCGAGGCAGAGTTCGACCAGCCGTTGCACATGTCCGGACTCTTCACCTTTGCGCCAGAGGCGCTGGCGTGAGCGCGAATAATAGATGGCGCGCCCCTCAGCGAGGCTCAGGCGCAAAGCCGTACGATCCATCCAGGCGAGCATGAGAACGCGCCCGCTGTCATGATCCTGGGCGATAGCCGGCACCAAGCCATCGTCATTCCAGGCGATGGCGTCGATCCACTCTTGTGCCGATGTCATGTTCATATGGTCAGCATACCGTAAAAAGCCAGCAAAGTCGCCTCAGAGCCAGGGCAGGGCCAGGCATCCCAGCCAAAGCAGCGACGCTCCCGGCAGATGCTGTGTCGATGCGACCAGAGCCAGCCAGAAAAGCAGGGCGCCGATGAACCAGCGTTGCCGGCGTTGCTGCGCGCGCAGATCCTGACGCAGCTGGCGCAAAAGATGCTCCTGCGCCTCACGCTGTTCGCCGGCGCGTCGGCCTTGCAGAAGGCTGTCATGGACGAGATGGGGCAGCTCCGGCAGCATGCTCGCCAGCTGTGGCAGACTGGCACTGACCTGGCGCATGAAAGCCTGTGGGCCGATCTGTTCGGCGAGCCAGCGGCTGAGCAGGGGGCGGCTCAGACTCCAGATGTCGAGCTCGGGATAGAGGTTGCGACCGAGGCCTTCGACATGGATCAGGGTCTTGAGCAGCAGAACGAAACGCGTCGGCACGAGCAGGCGATACTCACGCGCCAGATCGAGCAGCTGCAGCAGGGTCGGGGCGAAGTTCACCTGGGCGATGGTGTGACTGAGCAGAGGCTCGATCAGGCGTCGCAGCGCCTCTTCGAGCTCATCGAGTTCGCTGCCCGGCGGAATCCAGCCGGCGCTGTAGGCGATGCGCAGCAATTCACTGAAGTTGCGCTGAGTCAGCGCCATGCCGATGCGGGCAACGGCGACCTGGTCTTTCTTGCGCAGGCTGCCGATGACGGCGCAGTCGAGAGCGATGTAGCGCGGATTTTCGGGGTTGGCGAGGTCGACGAAGACATTGCCCGGGTGCATGTCGGCATGGAAGAAGTTGTCGCGCAGCAGCTGTGTGAAGAAGACGGTCAGGCCATTCTCGGCGAGGGCGCGGCGATTGACCTGGGCGGCATCGAGGGCGGCGCTGTCATTGATCGGGACGCCATAGATGCGTTCGCTGACGAGCACCTGGGCGGTGACCATGTCATCGATGACGGCGGGAACGTAGAGCAGATCCGAGTCGAGGAAGTTGTCGCGCAACTGCCGGGCATTGGCGGCTTCCTTGCGCAGGTCGCATTCATCGAGCAAAGTGTTCTCATAGTCGCTGACGACGCGGCTCAGATGCAGGCGCTGTGCTTCGCTCCAGCGTCTCTCGAGCAGACGTGCGAGGCTGAGCAGGAGGCCGAGATCGCTGCGGATCGCCGCCGCCATGCCGGGGCGCAGGACTTTGACCACGACTTCGCGGCCATCGAAGAGCTGCGCCGTATGCACCTGTGCCAGCGAGGCGGCGGCGAGAATGCCGAGGTCGAAGCGAGCGAAGCAGGCTGCGATCGGTCGGCCGAGCTCGGTTTCGACGATGCGGCAGGCGATGGCGCTGGAAAAGGGCCGGACGTCATCCTGCAGATGGCTGAGTTCGTCGAGCACCGCCACGGGCAGCAGATCGCGGCGGGTGGCGATGAGCTGGCCGAGCTTGATGAAGACCGGACCGAGTTCTTCCATGGCCAGGCGCAAGCCCTGCGCCGGGGAAGAGCGTCGGCGCGGCCACCACCAGGCGGGATGCAGGCGGAAAAAATAGAGGAGGACGCGCAGGGAGGCGGGCAGGTTCGGTGCGAGCAGACCATCGATACGATGACTGGCGAGTATGCCCCAGATGGTCAGCAGGCGGTGCAGGTGAGCCAGTCGCTTCATGGGCGGGCATCCTTGATCAGGGCGAGGCGTTGTTCCAGGCGTTGCAGGCGATCTTGCAGGCGGTCGAGATCGGAACGGCTGTCCTCCAGGTGTGACAGCAACTCCTCACCTTCCCAGCGCAGGGGCAGGATGCCGAGCTCCTGCTGCAGATAATCACGGCTGTTCTGCAGCAGGATACGCGTGCTGCGCTTGAACAGGCGGCCGAGCTGGCGCACCTGGCGACCGATCTGGTGGGCGCCGCTGTCGCCGAGCCAGCGCGACAGCGGTTCCTCCCAGTCGATATCGAGCTGGCGCAGGGCCTGGTAGAGCGTCTCGAGCAGCTGCGTCTGGCCGCCGCTGCGCAACGGCCCGCCAACCCACTGCGCTTGCTGGCGCAAGGCTTGTCGCAGCAGGTCGAGTGAGCGCGCTTCGAGGGTGGCATGAGCGCTCTCGTGCAGATCGCTGGTGAGCAGGAGGCGGCCTTCCTGGACGCTGATCATGAAGGCGATCTCGGGTTGATGGATCTCGATGAAGATGCGTCGTCCTTCGAGGGCAGTCAGGCGTTGGCGGGTGGCCGGGTCATAGCGCAGCGCCGTCTCGATCAGACGCTCGGCACTTTTCAGCAAAAGCAGGCGGGGCAGGCTGATCATGCCTTGAATCCGCGGTGCAGGGCGACGACGCCAGCGGTCAGATTGTGGTAGTCGACCTGGCCGAAGCCGGCGCGCTCCATCATGCCGGCCAGGGTCTCCTGGTCCGGGTGCATGCGTATCGATTCGGCCAGATAACGATAGCTGCCGGCGTCATGGGCGACGAGTTCGCCGAGAGCGGGCAGGATGTTAAAAGAGTAGAGGTCGTAGAGGCGTGACAGTGGCGCCGAGACGGGCTTGGAAAACTCCAGGACGAGCAGGCGTCCCCCCGGTTTGAGGACGCGCCACATGGAGCGCAGGGCGGCGTCCTTGTCGGTGACGTTGCGCAGGCCAAAGGCGATGGTGACGAGGTCGAAGCTGGCGTCGGCGAAAGGCAGACATTCGGCGTCGGCCTGGACGAAGTCGAGGGCGCTGCTGACGCCACGGTCGAGCAATTTATCGCGTCCGACGGCGAGCATGCTCGAGTTGATGTCGGCGAGAACGACACGCCCCTGGCGCCCCAGGCGCCGGCTGAAGGCCAGGGCCAGGTCACCGGTGCCGCCAGCGATGTCGAGCAGCGACTGGCCAGCACGGACCCCGGACATCTCCAAGGCATAGCGCTTCCACAGGCGATGGATGCCGAAGGACATGAGATCGTTCATCAGATCATATTTGCCGGCGACGGAGTGAAAGACCTCGGCCACTTTCTCGCCCTTCTGGCCAGCAGCGACAGTGCTGTAACCGAAGTGAGTGAGTTCATCGTCACGCATACAGGGGTCCTCGGGGCGGTCGGTACCTGTCACCGGCGCATGATGCCAGATCGGTGATGGGTCAAATTGTTCTGGGTCAAGACCTGGGGGCGAAAGGATCGGGTTCGCAGCTCAGGATCTTCTCCATGATCTGGCGCTCGACGCCGGCGAATTCACGGATGAAGTCACTGGCTGAGCCCATCGGCCGCATGACATCGAAGCCGCGGCCAAGAAAATCATACAGGCCACCGAGTCCGGCCATATGGGCGGGGCGTGAAGACATCTTGAAAGTGGCGTAGATGACGCGCGAGCGCACATAGCGATCGAGCCCGAGACCGAGTTCGGCGACCAGGTCGAGCTGTCTCTCACGCGCCGGCGCCTCGCTGCACAGGCGATAGGCCGTGCAATAACTCTCGTCATCGATGGCGCTGACAGCCATCTCTTCGAACAGGATTTCGGTCATGCGCTGGTCGAGGGCGCCGGTCAGGGAATTGAGTTCGAGGGCAATGCCGGACGTGCGCAGGACCGAATCGGGCAGCAGCTTACTCGCCAGAGGCAGGGCGCGCTCGACTTCATTGGCGAGTTCGCTGAGGTCGAGTCCTCCGTACATGTCGGAGAGAAAGAACTCGGTGGCAGCGCAGTAACGCGCGTCGGCGAGCAGGCGCTGGTGCGTCATCTTGAGGCGCTGTACCTGCCACATCTGCAGCTGCATGAAGTGGGCGTTGAAGTCAGGTTCATGATGGCAGCGCCAGTTACGAAAGGAAGCGATCTCGGCGCGCATGAATTCCGCCGTGCTCAAGGATCGTCCATCGCGCTCCTGCGCAACCAGGGTGATGCGTGCGCGTTCCATGGCCTCAACTCTTCTCCGATGAGCGTGGGGCCTGCATTTTATCAGGAACTCCCGGGCTTGACATCAGTCCTTGCCAGACTGCCGCGCCGCCAGGCGGCGCAAGTAGTCATAACTGTAGAGGCCGCTGCGGTGACCATCGGAAAAGTGTATCCGTAAGGCGTAGAGGCCGCAGGGCTCGATATGATCGATAGCGATGCTCATGTCGCCAGCGCACCCCGCCGCAGCGGGCCCCTGCGCGGCAGCGGAGAGAGAGTGCTGGCGCAGATAGTCGGCGCTGATGCGATGGCGCTGCGCGGTATCGACGATCTCGAGGGTGCGCTCCTGACGGTGATAGAGCACCTGCAGCGGCGGCTCGCTCATAGGATATAACGGCTGAGGTCGCGGTTCTGCGCCAACGAGGCGAGCTGGCGGTCGACATCAGCGGCGCTCAGCGTCAAGGTCCGGTCAGCATATTCGATGGCGAGATCGGCGGCGCCGAAGGAGATGTCGTCGAGCAGCCGTTCGAGCACAGTGTGCAGGCGGCGTGCGCCGATGTTCTCGGTGCGCTCGTTGACCTGCCAGGCGATCTCGGCGAGACGGTCGATGGCTTCTTCACTGAAGTGCACCTTGAGGCCTTCGACGGCGAGCAGAGCGGTGTACTGGCGGATCAGCGAGTGGTCGGGCTCGCACAGGATGCGTTTGAAATCGCCGGGCTGGAGGGCCTTGAGCTCGACGCGGATGGGCAGGCGGCCCTGCAGCTCGGGGATGAGGTCGGAAGGTTTGGCGAGATGAAAGGCCCCCGAGGCGATGAAGAGGATGTGATCGGTGCGGATGACGCCATATTTGGTGGTGACGGCGCAGCCTTCGATCAGGGGCAGAAGATCACGCTGCACCCCCTCGCGCGAGACCTCGCCACCGCCACTGTTTTCGCTGCGCCGACAGACCTTGTCGATCTCATCGATGAAGACGATGCCATTCTGCTCGACGGCCAGCAAGGCCTGGCGGCGCAGTTCATCCTCGTTGATCAGTTTGCCGGCCTCCTCGTCGCGCAGGCGCAGGCGCGCCTCGCGGATCTTCAGGCGGCGCGTCTGCGTCTGCTGCTGGCCAAATTGGCTGAACAGGTTTTGCAGCTGCGAACTCATCTCCTCCATGCCCGGTGGCGCCATGATCTCGACGTCGACACGCTTGGCAGTTTCGATCTCGATGTCACGTTCATCGAGTTCGCCGGCGCATAGCTTGGCGCGCAGGATCTTGCGCGTGCGTTCCTGATCTGGGCTCGCGCTGGCGCCGCTTGGGTCGCGTGGCGTGCGCAGCAGGCTGTCGAGAATGCGTTCCTGCGCCTGTTCTTCAGCACGTTCGCTCATCAGGTCGAGATGTTTCTGGCGACTCTCCTTGACGGCGATTTCGACCAGGTCGCGAATGATCGTTTCGACGTCGCGACCGACATAGCCGACCTCGGTGAACTTGGTCGCTTCCACTTTGATGAAGGGGGCTTGTGCCAGGCGCGCCAGGCGGCGCGCGATCTCGGTCTTGCCGACGCCGGTCGGACCGATCATCAGGATGTTTTTCGGGGCGATCTCGCGGCGCAGCTCCGGTTCGAGCTGCATGCGCCGCCAGCGGTTGCGCAGAGCGATGGCGACGGCGCGTTTGGCGTCCTGCTGTCCGATGATGTGACGGTCGAGTTCGTGCACGATTTCACGCGGCGTCATGATCTCCACGCTCATACCTCCAGCTCTTCGATGGTGAAGCGTTCATTGGTGTAGACGCAGATGTCGGCGGCGATCTGCAGAGACTCGTGGGCGATGGTGCGGGCGTCGAGCTGGGTATGAGTGAGCAGGGCGCGACCGGCGGCGAGCGCATAATTACCGCCACTGCCGACGGCGATGATGGCGTGTTCTGGTTCGATGACGTCGCCATTACCGGTGATGACCAGCATGGCCTCATGATTGGCGACGACGAGCAGGGCTTCGAGGCGACGCAGCATGCGATCGGTGCGCCAGTCTTTGGCGAGTTCGACGGCGGAGCGCACCAGCTGCCCCTGATATTTCTCCAGCTGCGCCTCAAAGCGTTCAAACAGCGTGAAGGCATCGGCTGTGCCCCCGGCAAAGCCGGCCAGGACCTTGTCATCGTAGAGGCGGCGCACCTTGCGCGCATTGCCCTTCATGATGGTCGGACCTTGTGAAACCTGACCGTCGCCGGCGAGGACGATGTGGCGGTCGCGGCGAACGGCAACGATGGTGGTCATGCGGCAGGACTCCTCCAGCGGAATCCTGCCGAGATGGGGGAGGGCAGCGGTGAATTCAAGTCAGGCTGCCGCAGCGGTCTCAGGGTTTTTTGCGTATGCCGATGCTGGCGATGCCCTGTTCCTGTAGGTGTTTTTTGGCCGTCGCTGCTGCTGCTGCGTCCGGAAAAGGACCGGCGATGACGCGATACCAGGTGGGTTGGCCATCGACCACCACCGGCTGAATCGTCACCGCCAGCCCGAGCATGAGGATCTGTGCGCGCCGCTGGTCGGCTTCAGCCTCGGTATGGAAGGAACCACTCTGCAGGATGTAGGTGGCGTGCTCCTGTGGCGGCGTCGGTGCTGCCGTTTCAGCAGGTGCAGGCGTCGCCGGCGCGTCATCGGGCGCTGTCGCAGAGGGGGTGTGCTCCGGCGCTGGAGGCGATGCTGGTGCTGGTGCTGGTGCTGGTGCCGGTGCCGGTGCCGGTGCCGGTGCCGGTGCCGGTGCCGGTGCCGGTGCCGGTGCCGGTGCGTTGGCCGGCGTCCCCGACGCCGTCGCGGCGACCGAAGGTTGATGCGAGAGGATGTTGTAGAAGTCGAAATGCGGCGTCGGTGCCGAGGTTTCATCGCCGCCATCGGCGCTGCTGGCCGTGCGGGGAGTCGCGCCACCAGCGCTGGCGCAAGACGCCGCTGGCCGGTTGCTGAAATTGCACCACAGCCAGGTCAGCATGCCGCCGATCAAAAGGCCGGTGAGCAGCCAGAGCATGCCGCCGAGCAGGCGCGGCGGCTTGGTGGGGGGCGGAGTGCGCGGCGTCGCGCCGCGGGAGCTGGTGGCCATGCGGGTTCCTGTCATCACATCTGGGTAGGGGCCTGGACGCCGAGCAAAGCCAGGCCATTGCGCAAGACCTGAGCGGTGGCGGCGCACAGCAGCAGGCGGGCATCGCGCAGATCACTGGCCTCGACGAGCACCTTGGTGGCGTTGTACCAGGCATGGAATTCGCCGGCCAGGTCGCGCAGTTCATGGGCGATCTGATGCGGCTCGCGGTCTTGGGTGGCGCGCGCCAGCAGGGCCGGGAAGGCGAGGATGCGGCGCACCAGCGGGTCTTCGTCGGCGCTGAGCAGGCGGACGTCGGCGTGCTCGAGATCGGGGTGGATGGACTCCGCCGTCAGACGGGCAAAGAGCGAGCAGACGCGCGCGTGGGCGTACTGGATGTAGTAAAGCGGGTTGTCCTTGCTCTGCGAGGTCGCCAGCGCCAGATCGAAATCGATGTGTTGCTCCGACTTGCGGACGATGTAGTAGAAGCGGGCGGCGTCGTTGCCGACTTCCTGGCGCAGCTCGCGCAGACTGATGAACTGCCCGGAGCGCGAGGACATCTGCACCTGCTCATCGCCGCGCCACAGGGTGACGAACTGCACCAGACGCACTTCGAGGCGATCGCTGTCGAGGCCGAGAGCCTTGAGGGCGGCGCGCACGCGCGCGATGTAGCCGTGATGATCGGCGCCCCAGATGTCGATGATGCGGTCGGCGCCACGCTCGAATTTGTCGAGGTGGTAGGCGACATCGGAGGCGAAATAAGTCGATTGGCCATTGTCGCGCACCAGGACGCGGTCCTTGTCATCGCCGAAGGCGGTGGCACGGAACCACAGGGCACCGCCTTGTTCATAAGTGGCGCCGGCGGCGCCCAGGCGATCGAGGGCGCGCGTCAGCGCCTGGCTGTCGACGAGCGAGCGTTCGGAGTACCAGCGGTCGTAGTGGACACCAAATTCCGCCAGATCATCGCGGATATCATCGAGGATGGTGTTCAGTGCGTGCGCGAAGAACAATTCGTAGTCGCTCGCGCCGAGCAGTTCCTGGCTGCGCCGGATGAGGTCGTCGATATGGGCTTCCTTGTCGCCGGCGATGACCACCCCTTGTGCATCCTTGGTCTCATCGGCAGCGACGCCGGCGAACAGCTCACTGCCGGCGCGGCGCATACGATCGCCTTCACGTTCCTGCAGGACGCGCGCCATGTCACGAACATAGTCGCCGCGATAGCCATTGCTCGGAAAGGGGAAAATCTCGCCGCACAGTTCGAGATAGCGCAGATAGGTGCTGGTGGCGAGGATATTCATCTGCCGGCCGGCATCGTTGACGTAGTATTCGCGCTCGACGCGATAGCCTTGCGCCGCCAGCATGTTGGCGACGGTCATGCCATAGGCGGCGCCACGGCCATGACCGACATGCAAGGATGAGGTCGGGTTGGCCGAGACGAATTCGATCTGGATGGTCTGGCCGGCGCCTGCCTGGCTGTGCCCATAGGACTCACCTTGCGCCAGGACCTGAAAGAGACCCTGGCGGGCAGCGCTTTCGTCGACACGAAAATTGATGAAGCCAGGTCCTGCGATATCGATGGCGTCGATGCAGTCCTCCGCCGGCAGGGCTGCCACCAGTTGCGCCGCCAGATCGCGCGGCCGCAGGCCGCAGGCCTTGGCATAGACCAGGGCGACATTGCTCGCCCAGTCGCCGTGCGCCGGGTCGCGACAACGCTCGACCAGAAAGGAAGGCTGGCTATCGACGTTCAGCAGGCCTTGCTGCTGCAGCTCGGAAAGCGCTTGGCGCAGGAGGTTCTCTATGCGTGTCTTCATCATTGTGGGGTGTCGGGGCACCGGCTCCGCAGGTCAGACCAGGACGCACTATTGTAATGTAGGTGATGGCCTTGTTGTCAGCTACTTCAGGAAAGATCTTGCGGATCGACGTCGATCCAGCAGCGCAGCTGGCCGGGACGAACTTCATGCATGCGTTGCTGCAAGGTCGTGAGAGCGGCGTGCAGAGCCTGTCGTGAGGGGCTTTGCAGCAGCAGATGGGCACGGAAGTCGCCGGCCTTGCGTTCGATGGGCGCGGGCATGGCGCCAAAAGGCGCGATCGCCGCGGGTAGATCCTGCGCCAGTGCGGCAAGATAAGCCTGCGCCTGCTCGCCATCGCGACCTTGCGCGATGAGCAGGGCCTGATGGCCGAAGGGCGGGAGGCCCATGGCGGCGCGCTCGTCGAGCAGGGCGGCGGCAAAGGACTCGTAACCTGCACTGACCAGGGTCTGCAGCAGGGGATGGTCGCTGCAGTGGGTTTGCAGCAGCACCTCGCCGGGATGGTCGCCACGACCGGCGCGACCGGCGACCTGGATGACGAGCTGGGCGCAACGTTCGAGGGCGCGGAAGTCGCTGGCGAAGAGGGCGGCATCGATGTCGACGATGACGACCAGGGTGACGGCGGCGAAATGATGGCCTTTCGCCAACATCTGGGTGCCGAGCAGGATGCCAGGCTCATGGCGATGGATACTCTGCAGGGTGTGTTCGAGTTCACGCGGTGAGCGGATGCTGTCACGGTCGATACGCCACAGGGGATAGTGCGGGAAACGCTGTGCCAGCATCTCCTGCAGTTTTTCTGTGCCGATGCCGAGCGGGCGCAGATCCTGGCTGCCGCAGGCAGCGCAGCGCTGCGGCAGAGGCTGGCGGATACCGCAGTGGTGGCAGATGACGCGGCCGAGGCGGCGATGCCAGACCGGGGTCGTCGAACAGCGCGGGCAGGGCAGGCGCCAGCCACAGTCATGGCAAAGGAGCACCGGGGCGTAGCCGCGGCGATTGAGGAAGACGAGTACCTGATGCGCGGCATCGAGATGCTGCTGCAGGCGCGCGAGGACGCTCTCGGCCACGCCTTCGTGCAGGGTCTGGTGGCGCAGATCGAGCAGGTGCAGGGCTGGCGGCGGGTGGCGATTGGAGCGCTGCTGCAGACGCAGCAGGCGGTAACGGCCGCGCTCAGCGTTGTGCAGCGACTCCAGGGCCGGTGTCGCCGAGCCGAGCACGATGGGGATCTGCTCGAGGCGTGCGCGCACCACGGCGAGATCGCGGGCGTGATAGCGAAACCCCTCGCCTTGCTTGAAGGAAGGATCGTGCTCTTCATCGACGATGATGACACCGAGGCGGGGCAGGGGCGTGAACAGTGCCGAGCGTGTGCCGACGACGATGCCGACGTGGCCGGCACGCGCCTGTTGCCAGGCACGCAGGCGTTCGCGGTCGGAGAGGCCGGAGTGCAGGGCGAGTACAGGGCAGAGAAAGCGTTGCCGGAAGCGCTGCAGGGTCTGCGGCGTCAGGCTGATCTCCGGCACCAGTACCAGCGCCTGACGTCCACGTTCGAGCAGATGTTCGATGATCTGCAGATAGACCTCGGTCTTGCCCGAGCCGGTGACGCCCATGAGCAGGCTCACCTGAAAGCCGCTGTCGGCGAGTACGCTGTCGCGCGCATGCGCCTGCTCGGCGCTCGCTGGCAGGGCGCTCTCAGCGAGGCCGCAGAGAGGCGGAGCGGCAGGGATGATCTCTTTCTGTTCGGCATAGCCGCGCTTTTCCAGGGCGCGCAGATCGCGCATCGTGATGTCGAGAACCTGAGCCAGTTGCGGACTCAGGCCCTCTGGCTCTTCGCGCAGGGCCTGCCAGGCGCGGCGCTGTCGCGGCGCCGTGCGTAAAAGTTCGGGTTGCCCAAGACGCCCAAGGGCGGTCTCATACCAGCGCAGTTCCGGCGGTATCTGCGCGCTGTCACCCTGGCGCAGCAGCACAGGCAAGGTTTGAAAGAGGACGTCACCGAGCGGATGGCGGTAATAATCGGCGGCAAAGTGCGCCAGTTCGAGAAGGGACGGCGTCAGCACCGCTTCGTCATCGAGGATGGCGTCGATGGCGCGCCGGTCGTGCGCGACGCCGTCGCTGCTGGCGTGCAGTGCGGTCACCAGGGCGGTCACCAGGCGGCGGCCGAAAGGCACGCGCACGCGCATGCCGATGTGCAGACGGGCGTACTCAGCCGGTGTGACACGATAGTCGAAGGCATGCCACAGGGGGAGTGCGACGACGACTTGAATGCAGGGGCTGGGCAAGGCGACGGCCTCCGGACGCGATCATGTCATGATAACAGAGTCGCGGCGCCCTGCTTTCGGCTGACGATTGCGGGCTGGATTGCTATCATGAGGTTCTCCGGAGACAGCATGATGAGGGTGCTATGGGACAGGCTGAGATCGAGCGTTGGGAACAGCGCTACCAGACTTCCACCTATGTGTTCGGCAAAGAACCAAACGCTTTTTTACGCCGTGCGGCCAGCTGTCTGCCGGCCGCCAGTCGTGTCCTCGCCGTCGCCGACGGAGAAGGGCGCAACGGTGTCTGGCTGGCGGCGCAAGGGCATCAGGTCTGTGCCGTCGAGGCTTCGCTCGCCGCTCAGGACAAGGCGCGTCGCCTCGCCGCTGAGCAGGGCGTAGAGCTGCAGCTGATCACCGCCGACCTGTTCACCTGGGAGTGGCCGCGTGCCGCTTTTGATGCCGTGGCGGCCATATTCATCCAGTTTGCGACGCCGCCGCAGCGTGCTTATCTGTTCGCAGCGATGAAGGAGGCCCTGCGACCGGGGGGCTATCTGCTGTTGCAGGGCTATGGTCTGGCGCAGTTGCAGCATCGCACCGGTGGTCCGTCACAGCCTGAGCAGCTCTATACCGTTGAGCTCTTGCGTGACGCTTTCGCCGATTTTGAGCTCATCGAGCTGCGTGAGTATGAGGCGGAGATCGAGGAAGGACCGGGGCATGCCGGCAAGTCGGCGCTGATCGATGTCGTCGCCCGTCGTCCGCTGTCACGGTGAGCGAACTGGCGGTGGTGCAGGCCGTGCCTGGCGATCTGCAGGTTCAGGGTTATCGTATCGAGTCCTGGCTCGCCGATGGCGGCATGGCTTCGGTCTTCGCCGCCTGGCAGCTGTCCTTGCAGCGGCGTGTGGCGCTCAAGGTTCTGCGCTCGTTCGAGGCTGATCTGGCCTTGCGCTTTCAGCGTGAGGCGAGGCTGCTGGCGACCCTCAGTCATCGCCATGTGTCGACCATCTATGATGTCGGCCAGCTTGATGATGGCCGTCCCTTTCTGGCCATGGAGTTGTTGTCCGGTGGCAGCCTGCGCCAGCGCTTGGCGTCGGCCCCCCTGCGCGAGCGGGAGCTCAGGCTCTGGGCCATCGCTCTGGTCGATGCTCTCGCGGCCGTGCACGCCTGCGGCGTCATCCATCGCGACATCAAGCCGGGCAATATCCTCTTTCGCGACGATGGTACGCCCGTGCTCTGCGATTTTGGTGTCGCCCTCGCGGATGAAGGCGGTGTCGAGGTGACGCGCACCGGCGTCATGGTCGGTAGCCCGGCGTACAGCAGTCCTGAGCAGGCGGCTGGTCGTCACCTCGACGCGCGTAGCGATCAGTACAGTCTCGGAGTGGTATTACTCGAGTGTCTGCTCGGCCATAATCCCTTTCGCGGCGAGGACTATGGCAGCACCCTCGTGCGTCAGCTGCAGATGCCGCCACCGCGCCTGCCCTCGCCTCTGGCGCACTGGCAGGGCGTCATCGATCGCCTGTTGGCGAAAGAGGCGGGCGAACGCTATGACGATCTCACCACCCTGGCGCAGGCACTACAGTCCTTGCGCGCCGGCGATGCCCATATCGAACATGTCGTGGCGTCAGCGAGCGATGATACCGTCACGCGCCAGGTGCCGCTCGCAGCCACGCCGATAGCCTCGCCAGGGGTGATGGCGCAGCCGCGATCGCGGCGACGGCGCTGGCCTTATGTTCTGGCGGTGCTACTGCTTTTATCGTTCTGGCCGGCTCTGCAGGAGTATCGCCTGTGGCATTTTCTGCAGCGCGCCGACGCGCGCATGGAAGCGGGTCAGCTGTTGCAGCCAGCGCATGATTCGGCCCTGTTCTACTATCGTCAGGCTCTGTCTTTGCGTCCCGGCAATGCTCATGCATTGGCTGCCGTGGCGCGCATGGCGCGCGGCTATCGCGATGCCGCTCTGCTCGCCGCCGCGCGCCATCATTGGGCGATGGCGCAGAATGATCTGCAGCTGGCTTTGACGGTGACGCCCGATGCCGTCGATCTGCTCACCTTGCGTGAGCAGTTGCTCCAGGAACAACAGGCTGAGCAAGCCCAGCGTGACCATGTCACGCCTGAGCCGCAGCGTTCAAGCCATCATGCCGGTCAGCGTCAGAACTGGCCGCCGCACTGGTTGCGTCGCTGGATAGGCGGCTGAAGGGCTTGAACAGTTCGCTTTGAAACTATACAAATCTATGCTAACATCTCCAAAATGGAGAGATTGGTAGGCATAGGCGAGGCCGCACAGGCGCTGGGCGTGTCGATCACGACACTGCGGCGCTGG
>JAKBFV010000070.1 GCA_021833365.1 Pseudomonadota bacterium
AGCCTCGAGGCGGCGCGTATTCTGTCGGTGCTGACGGTGCTGCTGGCGGCTCTTTTCATTCTCCTTGGCTTCTGGTGGGTGGTGCTATGAGTGGCAGTGCAACGAGTTATAGTCGGTCGGGTCTCTCCGACTGGATCGCACAACGGCTGAGCGCCGTCATTCTCGCCGCCTATTTTCTGGTCATGCTGGCGATTTGGGTCGGTCATCCCGATTACGCCACCTGGCATGGTCTGATGATGGCGACGCCGATGCGCATCTTTTCCTTGCTCGCTTTGTTCGCGCTCGCCGCCCATGCCTGGGTCGGTATGTGGACCGTGTTGACCGACTACGTCACGGTGCGCCATATGGGGCCCTTGGCCGATGTGATGCGCTGGGCGCTTGAAGTGCTCTTTGCACTGGCTCTTTTTGTTGAAGTGGTCTGGGGTATCCAGATTCTCTGGGGGTTGTGAGTCATGGCGAATATTCCTGTCCATACATTTGATGCCGTCATCGTCGGTGGCGGTGGCGCCGGTATGCGCGCGTCCTTGCAATTGGCACAAGCTGGTTTGAAAGTCGCCGTCCTGACCAAGGTCTTCCCGACACGCTCACATACCGTGGCGGCGCAAGGCGGTATCGGCGCTTCGCTCGGCAACATGAGTGAAGACAACTGGCATTATCACTTCTTCGATACGGTCAAAGGCTCGGACTGGCTGGGTGATCAGGACGCCATCGAATTCATGTGTCGTGAGGCGCCCAAGGTCGTCTATGAACTCGAACACATGGGCATGCCTTTCGATCGCAATGCCGATGGTACGATCTACCAGCGTCCTTTCGGTGGCCATACCAGCAATTACGGTGAAGCGCCGGTGCAGCGCGCCTGTGCCGCCGCCGACCGCACTGGACATGCTCTGCTGCACACCCTGTATCAGAACAATCTGCGTGCGAAGACGCAGTTCTTCGTCGAGTGGATCGCCCTCGATCTGATCCGCAACCAGGCCGGCGAAGTGCTCGGTGTCGTCGCTCTCGATCTCGAAAGCGGTGATACGGCGGTATTCCAGGCCAAGGCCACTCTCTTCGCCACGGGTGGTGCCGGTCGTATCTATGCCGCTTCCACCAACGCTTATATCAATACCGGCGATGGCCTGGGCATGGCGGCGCGCGCCGGCATCCCGTTGCAGGATATGGAGTTCTGGCAGTTCCATCCGACCGGTGTCGCGGGCGCAGGCGTCCTGCTCACGGAAGGTTGCCGTGGTGAAGGCGGCATCCTGCGTAACCAGCAGGGTGAGCGCTTCATGGAGCGCTATGCGCCCAATCTCAAGGATCTGGCACCGCGCGACTTCGTCTCCCGTTCCATGGATCAGGAGATCAAGGAAGGTCGTGGTTGCGGTCCGCATGGCGACTATGTCGTCCTCGATCTGACCCATCTCGGTATCGAAACGATCATGAAGCGACTGCCGTCGGTCTATGAAATCGGCAAGAAATTCGCCAATGTCGACTGTACGCGTGAGCCGATTCCGGTAGTGCCGACCATCCACTATCAGATGGGTGGTATTCCGACCAATATGCACGGTCAGGTGGTGGTGCCGGATGCTTCTGGACATTCCACCGTCGTGCCCGGTTTCTATGCGATCGGCGAATGCTCCTGTGTCAGCGTCCACGGCGGTAATCGTTTGGGGACCAATTCGCTGCTCGATCTCATCGTCTTTGGCAAGGCCGCCGGTGAACATATCGTCGAGATGGTGCGCAAGTCGCCCTCGGGACACGCGCCGCTGCCGCTCGATGCCATGGATCTCACGCGTGCGCGCCTGGCGCGCCTCGACAACTCCAAGCAGGGCGAGTATGCGCAGGAGATCGGTAATGACATGCGTCGCGAGATGCAGAGTCACGCTGGCGTCTTCCGCACGCAGGCGCTGATGGATGAAGGTGTGAAAAAGATCCTCGAGATCGAGAAGCGCGTCGCCGATATCCATCTCAATGACAAGTCCAAGGTCTTCAATACAGCGCGTATCGAGGCGCTGGAGATCGAGAACCTCATCGAAGTGGCCAAGGCGACGATGATCTCGGCAGCTGCGCGTCAGGAGAGCCGTGGCGCCCATGCCCATGACGACTTCCCTGAACGTGATGATGTCCACTGGATGAAACATACGCTGTGGTACAAGGACGGCAATCGGCTGGACTACAAGCCGGTTCAGCTCAAGCCCTTGACGGTGGAAAGTATTCCGCCGAAAAAGCGCACGTTCTGATCACCGCGAGGACCGTATTCATGAGCACGAAACGTATTTTTGAAATCTATCGCTACAACCCGGATACCGATGAAGCGCCGTATATGCAGCGCTATGAACTGGAGTTGAGCGGCAAGGAACGCATGCTTCTCGATGCCTTGATCGCCCTGAAGGGGGTCGATGAGAGTTTGAGTTTCCGGCGCTCCTGCCGTGAGGGTATCTGCGGCTCCGATGGCATGAACGTCAATGGTAAAAATGCCCTCGCCTGCCTGATGAATCTGCAGGATCTGCCGCAGACCATCGTCATCCGCCCCTTGCCCGGCCTGCCGATCATCCGTGATCTGGTGGTCGACATGAACATGTTCTACCAGCAGTACGAGAAGGTTCAGCCTTACCTGCTCAATGATCAGCCGCCACCACCGCGTGAGCGCCTGCAGTCGCCGGAAGATCGCGAAAAGCTCGATGGTCTCTATGAGTGCATTCTGTGCGCCTGCTGCTCGACGAGCTGCCCTTCTTTCTGGTGGAATCCGGAGAAGTTTCTCGGCCCCTCGGCACTGATCCAGGCTTACCGTTTTCTGGCCGATAGCCGTGACGCCAAAACGGCGGAACGACTCGCCCAACTCGACGATCCGTTCAGCGTCTTCCGTTGCCGCGGCATCATGAATTGCGTCAGTGTCTGCCCGAAGGGACTCAACCCGACGAAGGCGATTGGCCATATTCGTTCGATGTTGCTGTCGCAGGGTGCATGATCCCCGATCGTCAGCTAGCATGAACTTGCTTTGGGCATCTTGACCGATGCCCGTGTCGTCGCCGGTCGGCATGCCTGATCGGCAAGAGGTGACCCCCGGGGCCTATCGTCCTGAGGGTAGAGGACGTCCCGGCTTACAAGGCTGGGATGAATGATGCGATACGAGCGAGAGAATGTCGACCGCCCTGAGTGGCCCTGGGTCGTGGGGGTTCGCGTCTCTGCTAGGGATGACATTCATGCAAAAAAGCCTGATGCAAAAGCTCCTGGAGTCTTCGCAGCTGGCGGCTGAAAATGCCGCTTATGTCGAGGCTCTCTATGAGGAGTATCTGGTCTCGCCGTCCGCCGTGACCGAGGATTGGCGAGCTTATTTCGACAAACTGCCGCGTGTCGACGGAGTTCTGCGCGATACGCCACACGCTGCGGTGCGCGAGCAGTTCGTGCACCTGGCGCGCAATGCCGGGCGGTCGCAGCCTTTGCCCGCCTCGTCGGTGAGCACGCAGCACGAGCGCCGTCAGGTGGCGGTGTTGCAGCTCATCGCCGCCTATCGTAATCGCGGACACCAGAAAGCCCAGCTTGATCCCCTCGGTCTGATGCTGCGTGCGCCGGTTCCCGATCTCGAACTGCAGCACCATGGCCTGACACCAGCCGATCTCGACACCGTCTTTCAGACCGGCAATCTGCGTATCGGCAAGGATGAGTGCAGCCTGCGCGAAATGGTCGCGGCCATGGAATCCATCTACTGCAAGTCGGTGGGTGCGGAATACATGCACATCGTCGACACCACGGAGCGTGCCTGGTTGCAGCAGCGCCTGGAATCGGTGCGGGGCACGCCGTCCATCTCGCGCGAAGGCAAGCTGCATATCCTCGAACGTCTGACGGCGGCAGAGGGTCTGGAGAAGTATCTCGGCTCACGCTTCTCCGGCGCCAAGCGTTTTGGTCTCGAGGGTGGCGAGAGTCTGATCGCCATCGTCGATGAGATCATCCAGCGGGCGGGCACGATGTCGACCAAGGAGATCGTCATCGGCATGGCGCACCGTGGCCGTCTGAACGTGCTCGTCAACACCCTGGGCAAGAATCCGGGCGATCTTTTCGACGAGTTCGAAGGCAAGATGCAGGTCAAGAGCGGCTCCGGTGATGTCAAATACCATCAGGGCTACTCGTCGAACGTGATGACTGCCGGTGGTGAGATCCACCTGGCCATGGCCTTCAACCCCTCGCATCTGGAGATCGTCTCGCCCGTCGTCGAAGGTTCGGTGCGGGCGCGTCAGGATCGCCGTGGTGACGATCAGGGGCGCCTGGTGCTGCCTCTGCTGATTCATGGCGATGCTGCCTTCGCCGGTCAGGGCGTCGTCATGGAGACCTTCCAGATGTCGCAGACGCGTGCCTATCGTACCGGCGGTACGGTGCACGTCATCGTCAACAACCAGGTTGGCTTCACCACCGATCGCCGCGATGACGCGCGTTCGACCGAGTACTGCACGGACATCGCCAAGATGGTGCAGGCGCCCATTTTTCACGTCAACGCCGATGATCCCGAGGCGGTGGTCTTCGTCACACAGATGGCGCTCGACTTCCGCATGGAATTCAAGAAAGACGTCGTCATCGATCTCTTCTGCTATCGTCGCCGCGGTCACAACGAGGCGGATGAGCCGAGCGGTACGCAGCCGCTCATGTACCAGATCATCAACAAACTGCCGACGACGCGCCAGATCTATGCTGAGCGGCTGATCGCCGAAGGCGTGCTCAATCAGGCGCAGGCCGAGGCCATGGTCGAGGATTACCGCCAGGCCCTCGACTCCGGCGAGCACGTCGTCAAGTCCCTGGTCCGGGCGCCGAACAAGAGTCTGTTCGTCGACTGGACGCCTTATATCGGCCATGCTGTCGTCGATGACTGGGCGACCGGCGTCGAGGTGCGTGCTTTGCAGGATCTCGGGCGGCGCATGGATCAGCAGCCGCAGGGTTTGTTGCTGCAACGGCAGGTGCAAAAAGTGGTCGAAGATCGCAGCAAGATGTTCGCCGGCTCGATGGAACTCAACTGGGGGGCGGCGGAGAATCTTGCCTATGCCAGCCTGCTCGATCAGGGGCTCATGGTGCGCCTCACCGGCCAGGACGTCGGGCGTGGGACCTTCTCGCATCGCCACGCCGTGCTGCATAGCCAGAAAGACGGCGAACTGCATATTCCCTTGCAGCATCTGGGTGAGAAGCAGGGGCAGTTTGCCATCTATGATTCCTTGTTGTCGGAAGAGGCGGTGCTCGCTTTCGAGTACGGTTATGCCACGACGACGCCGCAGGCCCTGGTCATCTGGGAAGCGCAGTTCGGTGACTTTGCCAATGGCGCACAGGTGGTGATCGATCAGTTCATCTCCTCCGGTGAGACCAAGTGGGAGCGCCTGTGTGGCCTCGTCATGCTTCTGCCGCATGGTTTCGAGGGTCAGGGGCCGGAGCATTCGTCAGCGCGTCTGGAGCGTTATCTGCAGTTGTGCGCCGAGCAGAACATGCAGGTCTGCACGCCGACGACGCCCGCACAGATTTTCCATCTGCTGCGCCGGCAGGCGGTACGCCCCTTGCGCAAGCCCTTGATCATCATGTCGCCGAAGAGCTTGTTGCGCCATCGCTTGGCGGTGTCGCAGCTCGATGAGCTGGCGCAGGGGCGCTTCCAGACGGTCATCGGGGAAAGCGAACTGGATCCGGCCAAGGTGAACCGCATCGTCCTGTGTGGTGGCAAGGTCTACTACGATCTGCTCGAAAAGCGCCGCGAGTTGAATGAAACGCGGACAGCGCTGGTGCGCATCGAGCAGCTCTATCCTTTCCCGGAACAGGCCCTCGCCGACGCACTGGCGCCTTTCGTCGCTGCCGACAGCGTCGTCTGGTGTCAGGAGGAGCCGCAGAATCAAGGCGCCTGGTATTGCTCGCAGCATCACATCCATCATGTCGTCAAGCAGTGGCGCGCCGATCTGCGCACCAGTTTCATCGGTCGTCCACCGGCGGCAGCGCCGGCGTGTGGTTCACCTTATCTGCATGCCCAACAGCAGGCTGATCTGGTCATGGCAGCCTTGCAGGCCTGACGTCAACGTATTGAAGAGGAATCATCGAGATGGCTACAGAGATTCATGCGCCGGCATTCCCGGAGTCGATTCAGGACGGCACGATCGCGACCTGGCACAAGCAAGTAGGGCAGGCCTGTCAGCGCGACGAGATCATCGCTGATATCGAAACCGACAAAGTGGTGATGGAGGTGACGGCGCCGGCTGACGGTGTGCTCACCCAAATCGTCAAGGCGGAGGGTGATACGGTTCTGTCGAAAGAACTCATCGCCATCTTCGAGGCTGGTGCCAGCGCGGCAGTTCAGGCGCCGGCCCCGGCAGCCGTTGCCTCCGCGCCGCCGGCGACGCAGGCCGCCGCTGCGGCGGGACCGGCGGCGCGTAAAGCGGCGGCGGAGCGCGGTGTCGATACGGCGCAGATCGCCGGTACCGGCAAAGGCGGTCGGGTGACCAAGCAGGACGTCCTCGCCGCGACGCCGGTGGTGACGTCGTCGGTGTCACCTGCGGTGGCGGCCTCGGTGCCGCCGCTGGTGCCAGGCGAGCGCATCGAGAAGCGCGTCGCCATGACGCGCATGCGCACGCGCATCGCCGAGCGTCTGCTCGAGGCGAAACAGAGCACGGCCATGCTGACCACCTTCAATGAAGTGAACATGGCGCCGATCATGGCCTTGCGTAAGCAGTATGGCGAGAAGTTCGAAAAGGCGCATGGTGTCCGCCTCGGTTTCATGTCCTTCTTCATCAAGGCGGCGGTCGAAGCGCTCAAGCGCTACCCGGCGGTCAATGCTTCGATCGATGGTCAGGACATCGTTTATCATGGCTATCAGGACATCGGCGTCGCCGTTTCCTCAGACAAGGGCCTCGTCGTCCCCATACTGCGTGACGCCGAAGCCATGAGTCTGGCCGAGATGGAAGCTAAGGTTGGTGAGTATGGGCGCAAGGCCAAAGATGGCAAGCTCAGCATCGAAGAGATGACCGGGGGTACCTTCTCGATCACCAATGGTGGGGTCTTCGGCTCGCTGTTGTCCACTCCTATCCTCAACCCGCCGCAGACGGCCATTCTCGGCATGCACAAGATCCAGGAACGGCCGATGGCGGTGAATGGGCAAGTGGTGATCCTGCCAATGATGTATCTGGCCCTGTCTTACGATCATCGCCTGATCGACGGCAAGGAGGCGGTGAGCTTCCTCGTCGCCATCAAGGACCTCGTCGAGGATCCGGCGCGCTTGTTGCTGGAAATTTGAGGAGATCGATGAAATGACAACATCCTATGATGTGGTGGTGATTGGTGGTGGACCGGGGGGCTATGAGGCGGCGATACGCGCAGCGCAGCTCGGCATGTCGGTCGCCTGTATCGAGCGGCGACTGGGTAAGGACGGTAAGCCGGCGCTCGGTGGCACCTGTTTGAACGTCGGCTGCATTCCCTCGAAAGCCTTGCTCGACTCCTCCTATCGCTATGAGGAGGCGAGCCATCATCTCGCTGTGCACGGTATCGATGTGCAGGGCGTCAGCCTCGACGTGCCGCGTCTGGTGGCGCGCAAGGATCAGGTGGTACGGCAACTCACCGGGGGTATCGCGCAGCTGTTCAAGGGCTATGGTGTGACCTGGTTGCAGGGGCAGGGGCGCTTGCTGGCGGGACGTCGCGTGCAGTTCACCGATCTTGCCGGTCAGGAGCAGGAGCTCACGGCCCAGCACGTGATCCTGGCGGCTGGTTCCGAACCCGTGCGTATTCCGGTGGCGGTGGTCGATGATGAGCGCATCGTCGATTCTACCGGCGCTCTCGATTTTCAGGAAGTGCCGCGCCGTCTCGGCATCATCGGTGCTGGTGTCATCGGCCTCGAGCTCGGTTCGGTCTGGCGTCGCCTCGGCGCCGAAGTGGTCATCCTTGAAGCTCAGCCCGAGTTTTTGCCGATGATCGATCGGCAGATCGCCAAGGAGACGCAGAAGCTGCTCGCCAAGCAGGGTCTCGATATCCGTATGAAGGCGCGCGTCACCGCCGCCAAGGTCGTCGATGCACAGGTGGTGGTCGGCTATGAAGATGAGTCGGGCAGCAAGAGCGAGAGCTTTGATCGCCTCATCGTCGCCGTCGGGCGGCGGCCGGTGACCGAAGGTCTGCTCGCTGCCGATTGCGGCGTCGAGCTCGATGAACGTCGCTTCGTGCATGTCGACAGCCAGTGCCGGACCTCGGTCCCCGGCGTGTTCGCCATCGGTGATCTGGTGCGTGGTCCGATGCTCGCTCATAAGGCCATGGAGGAGGGTGTCATGGCGGTCGAGGTGATCGCCGGTCACTCGCCACAGGTCAATTACGACACCATCATCGGGGTCATCTATACGCATCCAGAGGTCGCCTGGGTGGGGCTCAGTGAGGACCAGGCCAAGGCACAGGGACTGCAGGTCAAGGTGGGCAGCTTCAGTTTTGCGGTCAATGGCCGCGCCCTGGCCAGCAACGACGCGCAAGGCCTGGCCAAGTTCATCGTCGATGCTAAGACCGACCGTGTGCTCGGTTTGCATGTCCTCGGGCCGCAGGCGGGTGATCTCGTGCATCAGGCGATGATCGCCATCGAGTTCGGCGCCAGCATCGAGGATCTGCAGTTGATGACCTTCGCCCACCCGACTTTGTCGGAGGTGATCCATGAGGCAGCGCTGTCCGTGGATGGACGAGCGATACATGCGGTGCAAAAGCGCCGTCAGTGAGGCGATGGGCGAAGGTGCTGATCCAGCATCGATCGCGCATCGAGGCGTGCGGCGGAGCGATCGCGGTCGCCGCGCATGAGCAGTGCAGTGATCCTGCATTCCCTAAGGTGACAAAGGTAGACGAATGAACCTTCATGAGTATCAGGGCAAACAACTGTTTGCCGAGTATGGATTGCCCGTATCGAAAGGCTATGCTGCCAAATCGCCGGCCGAGGCGCGTGAAGCTGCCCTCAAGATCGGCGGCGAGCGCTGGGTGGTGAAAGCGCAGGTGCACGCGGGTGGACGTGGCAAGGCCGGCGGCGTCAAGCTGGTCTCCTCGCTTGAAGAAGTCGAGGCTTTTGCGCAGAGCAAGCTCGGTACGCGCCTGGTCACCTATCAGACGGATGCCCAGGGACAGCCGGTCACGAGCATACTCGTGGAGTCCCTGACCGACATCGCCAAGGAACTGTATCTCGGCGCCGTCGTCGATCGCGCTTCGCGCAAGGTCGTCTTCATGGCTTCGACCGAAGGCGGCGTCGAGATCGAGAAGGTGGCGGAACAGACGCCGGAGAAGATCTTCAAGGCGACCATCGATCCCCTCCTCGGTGCGCAGGCCTTTCAGGGCCGTGATCTGGCCTATCAGCTCGGTCTGAACGCCAGCCAGGTGAAAGAGTTCGTGAATATCTTCCTCGGTCTGAGCAAGATGTTCGATGATCTCGATCTGGCCCTGCTCGAGATCAATCCGCTGGTCATCACCCAGGCCGGGCATCTGCATTGCCTCGATGCCAAGGTGGTGATCGATTCCAATGCCCTGTATCGTCATCCGCGCCTCAAGGCCATGGACGATCCCAGTCAGATCGACGAGCGTGAGCGCCGTGCGGCGGAGTGGGAACTCAACTACGTCGCCCTTGAAGGCAATATCGGCTGTATGGTCAATGGCGCTGGTCTGGCCATGGCGACCATGGATATCATCAAGCTCAAGGGCGGTCAGCCGGCCAACTTCCTCGACGTCGGCGGTGGTGCGACGCGTGAACGGGTGACGGAAGCCTTCAAGATCATCCTGTCAGATCATCATGTGCAGGGTGTGCTGGTCAATATCTTTGGCGGCATCGTCCGCTGTGACATGATCGCCCAGGGCATCATCGAGGCGGTCAAGGACATCGGCGTCAAAGTGCCGGTGGTGGTGCGTCTCGAGGGCAACAACGCCGAGCTCGGCGCGCAGGTCCTGCGGCAGTCGGGTCTCAATATCATCCCCGCAGCTTCTCTGGATGAGGCGGGCGCGGCGATCGTCAAGGCAGTGGGGGCAAAAGCATGAGCGTACTGATCAATCGCGATACCAAGGTCATCTGTCAGGGTATCACCGGCGCGCAGGGAAGTTTCCACACCGAGCAGGCGCTGGCTTATGGCACGCAAATGGTCGGCGGTGTCACACCGGGCAAGGGTGGCAGCACGCATCTCGGTCTGCCAGTCTTCAATACGGTCAAAGAAGCGGTGGCGGCGACGGCGGCTGACGCCAGCGTCATCTATGTGCCTGCCCCCCTGTGCAAAGATGCCATCATCGAGGCCATGGACGCCGGTATCAAGCTCATCGTCTGTATCACCGAAGGTGTGCCTACCCTGGACATGCTCTATGTCAAAGAGGCCATCCTGCAGCGCGGCGACGTGCGTCTCATCGGTCCGAACTGCCCGGGGGTCATCACCCCGGGTCAGTGCAAGATCGGCATCATGCCCGGCCACATCCATCAGCCGGGTAAAGTCGGCATCGTCTCACGTTCCGGCACTCTGACCTATGAAGCGGTCAAGCAGACGTCCGACCTCGGCTTTGGTCAGTCGACCTGCATCGGCATCGGCGGTGACCCCATTCCTGGGACCACCTTCATCGATGCTCTGCGCCTCTTCCAGGACGATCCGCAGACCGAAGCCATCATCATGGTCGGTGAAATCGGGGGGTCGGCGGAAGAAGAAGCGGCGGCTTTCATCAAGGCGCATGTGCGCAAGCCGGTGGTGTCCTACATCGCCGGTGTGACGGCGCCAGCTGGCAAGCGTATGGGGCACGCCGGGGCGATCATCTCTGGTGGGCATGGTACGGCGGCGGAGAAGTTCGCAGCCCTCGAAGCGGCGGGTGTGCGTACGGTGCGTAATCCTGCCGAGATGGGCAAGGCGCTAGCGGAGTTGACTGGCTGGCGTTGAGTCTGTGCACGACTGCAGCGGCTCGGCTGCTGCAGTCGGCTCACCTCGTGGCCTGACTGGATATTGCTAATGATATTGTTTATCATTACTATCATCCTTGTCTTCCTGGAGGTGTGATCATGGTGACTGAAGAAAATCTCACCTGGGCCGGTTCGCATATTCTGATGCCGGGCCTGATGCTGTTCATGCTGTTTATCGTCGGGGATCTGGATTACCGTGCCAAGGCCGGGCGTTTTGGTACCTTGGTGCTCTTTGGTGCACTCGGACTCGGCATGTTTGGTTTTGTCATCAAGTGGATCCTCACCCAATACGTTGTCTGAAATGGGCCGTTAGGGGCGGGTGACGTGGATACCACCGCGACCATCATTTTTTGCCTGGTACATGGCGGTGTTTCCTTCCGTGAGGAGTAGATCGACACTGCTGTGCGTGTGGGCGCCGATGATGACGATGCCCATGCTGACGCGCAGGCGTGAAGGACGACCGGCGATGCGCGCCGGTTCGCTGAGTTGACGGATGATCTTGTCGGCGATGCGGCGTGCGTCACCTTCCGGTTGCTCCAGGGCTTCGAGGATGATGGCGAACTCATCACCGTCGATGCGCGCGACAAAGTCGGTGGCGCGGATATTGGCGTGCAGAATGCGCGCCAGATGCTGCAGCATCTGATCACCATACTCGCGACCAAAGTTTTCGTTCAGAGCGCGCATGCCGTCGACGCCCAGATACAGTAAGGCCATACCACGGCCGCTGCGTGAACGACGCGAAAGGGCGGCGCGCAGGTTCTGCATGAAGCTGCGCCGGTGTGGTAGTGCTGTCAGGGCGTCGTGTGTCGTCTCGAGGGCATGCATATCGTCCAGGCGGCGTTGTTCGCTGATGTCGTGGGCGATCAGATAGACGCCGCAGATGTGGCCTGCATACTGCCAGGGCAGTATCTGAAATTCGACGCGTTTCTCACCTTGATGGGTCAGCAGGTCGGCTTCGATATGCAGGTTCGCACCGCCCAGGGTCTTTTGCAGGGGGACCTGCAGGCGCGCCAGGGTGATCTCGTCCAGCACTTCTTCCAACGCTTGTCCGGCCAAGGCGTGATGAGGGATTTTGAACCAGAGCTGATGCAGCTGGTTGCCGAAGATGTAGCGCAAATCGCCATCGAGAAGGGCTACCAGGCTGGGCATATGGTCGATCAGGGTATGCAGATGTTCGGCGTGCATGCGCGCCTGCTCCTGCCAGTGTTGCAGGGGGCGAGGATCTTCGAGAAAGATGATGCGGCCGGCCGTGCCTGTCGTGTGCGCCGGAGCGAGATAAGCGGTCAACTCGGCAGATTGACCATCGCTGCTGCAAACCTCCAGAGCCTGCGCCGCGGCAGTGTCGGCGCAGTGCGCCAGGCCGGGTAGCATGACTCTGGCGGGCAGGCCGCACAGGAGCGCCGGTGTGCTCTGCAGCATGCTCGCTGCTGCCGGATTGGCGGCGAGAATACGCTCACGACGCTCATCGATGAGGAGCATGGCCTGTGGGCTGTACTCGCACAGGGCCGGCCAGTTCTGCTGCCTGCGTTGCAGCCAGGCAGCGAGCAGGTCGCAGAGCAGCGTCAAGGTGGCGCTGTCATCATCGCCAGCGTGCAACAGGCGATGGCCGGTGTCGGACAAGATCGTGCTGGTCAGATGAGTATCGGCAATAAAGTCAGGATGAGCGCATAAAGGCTGGCTAGACATGTCCGGGTCATCAGCGACGAGTGCCCAGGGGGAGCGCAGCAAGGGGCTGATCAGGGCGACCAGGCGCGGCAAGGTCGCGTCGTCCGGCTCGGGTATAGGGGCATCCTGCACGCCATCGTCTCCACGTTTCGTCAGTCACAGTCGCTGTCAACGATTTCAACTATAGTCGCTCAGGGCGAGGTTTGCAGGCAGCTCGGATAAGGCGGCTTTTCTTGCGTCAAGGCGCATAGTCGAACCGGCATCAACTGTGCCAGGCGTTGCAGCCAGAGCTGGGTGTCGATGGCCTGCGCGGTATCGTAGGCGGGGCCGCGCTCATCCCAACGTATGGTGTAGATGTCGTCGCTGCCTTTGAGGGCAAGAATAAGAGAACTCTCGCTGTTTTGCGGCGCATCCGGGCTGTGACCACAGCTCTGCACTGCGGCATAGATCTGGCCCTGTGCGATTTGTTCGAGAGGCAGGGCGCTGGAACTGAAACTGCCGGCACATTGACTGGCGGCCTGCTGGATGCCGAACTGGATGAGTTTCTCCAGGGACAGGGCGGGCATGCGCGCCTGATTCTCGCTGCCGGTGATGGTCAGCATCTGCTGCCAGTGTTCAAGGCTGGATCCGCTCGGCAGGGAGATGCGCAGATAATCGCCATGCTCGCTGCGCTCATAGCGCGCTTGTGGTGCGAAGGTCGCCGGCCAGCGCATGAGCAGCAGCTGATGGAAGATCGGGGTGACGCTGAAGGCCTGTTCGCCGTGCTGGATGAGATGGTTGAGCTGTTCCGGGGTGATCGCCTGAAAGCCGGATTTGAGGTGGGCCGGGCAGGGGTAAGCTTGCGCCAGAGCGTCGCGGGTCTGATCCGGCGTCAGCAATCCCATGAGATCGAGGTGGCTGCGGTTGTAGCGGTCGATGGCGGCCTGCAGGTCAGCCAGTGTCGCCAGCGGCGGGGCGCAGAAACTACGGCCATTGTCATGCATGGCCAGAGCTTTGAGGTCGTCATGGTCGCCATCATCAGCCCGGCTGGCCGCGGCGAAAGTGGCGATGAGGAGACAGATCAGGGCGAGCAGGAGCCGGGGCATGAGGGCGATCTCAGCGCTGCACGAAACGACGGATGCTGATGCCGCCGATACTCGCCATCTGACAGCGTATGCCGCGGCGTTCAAACTCGCTTTGCAGCTCCTGGATGATCATCTTCTCGACCTCGGCCTCGACGTCGGTCACCAGTTTGCCGATGAGGGCGGTCAGGGGGCCCCGATGTTCCTTGACCACTTCGTCGAGATTGGTGATTTCAATGGTGATCATGGTAGGGGCTCATGGTTAGCTCGAGGCTCATCATAAGCCGAGCCCGAAGGTGCTGTATAGGTGGTGGATTCAGGCATGGCGACGACGCAAGATGAGATAGAGGAGCAGCAGGAACAGCGGCAGACGCAACAGATCGTGCGTGCTCAGGGTTGCGGGCAGGGTGGATAAGGATACCAGGATGACCA
>JAKBFV010000008.1 GCA_021833365.1 Pseudomonadota bacterium
GCCAGCTGTCGACCGCCATGCAGCGCCTGTCCTCGGGCCTGCGCATCAACAGCGCCGCTGACGACGCCGCCGGTCTCGCCATCGCCACCAACCTCAACGCCCAGGCCAACGGCGACGGCCAAGCCATCCAGAACGCCAACAGCGCCAGCTCCCTGGCACAGATCGCCGACGGCGCCCTGGCCAACATCACCAACGATCTGCAGACCCTGAACACCCTCGCTGTCGAATCCGCCAACGGCACCAACTCGGCGAGCAACCGCGCCGCTCTGCAGACCCAGGCCAGCGCCCTCATCGCCGACATCCAGCATATCGCATCGACGACCAATTACAATGGCGTCAATCTGCTCGACGGCAGCTTCAAGTCGGCCTTCCAGATCGGCGCCACCGCCGGCCAGACCGTCGGCCTGAGCATCGCCAACTCGCAGGCCGCCGTGCTCGGCTCCGGTCAGGGCAATGGCATCGCCGCCCAGGGCACGGGCGTGGCCCTCGCCGCCGGCGACCTGGTCATCAATGGCGTCGCCATCGGTGCCTCGCTCGCCACCTCCGACACCGCTTCGACGACCAATGCCAGTTTCAGCGCCATCGCCAAGGTCGCCGCCATCAACGCCGTCAGCTCGCAGACCGGCGTCAGCGCTTCGGTCGATGCCACCGTCGCGCAGGGCGCCGCCATGACGGCCGGCGGCGGTGCTTCGGTCACCGGCACCCTGACCATCAATAACGTCGCCATCACCCTGACCACGGTCGCCAACAACACCGCCGCCACCCGTCAGGCGGAAGTCTCGGCGATCAACGCCGTCAGCGGCCAGACCGGCGTCACCGCCAGCGACACCGGCAGTGACAAGACCGGCGTCACCCTGACCGCCGCCGATGGCCGTAACATCGCCATCGTCGCCGGTGCTACCTCCCTCTCCGCCGTCCTCACCGGCATCGGCCTGAACAGCACCTCGACCACCCAGGTCAACACCTATGGCGGCTACACCTTAAGTTCCAGCAATGGCCAGCCGATCAGCGTGCAGAGCGGCACCGGCACCCTCAGCGACAGCGGTCTGCAGGCGGGCACCTATCAGCCCAACACCGCCGGTGTGGCCTCGACCGCCCTCACCGCGGTGACCAGCGCCGGCACAGCGGCGGCGACGGCTGCCGGCCTCGCCAGCGGCGATCTGGTCATCAATGGCGTCGCCATCGGCGCCACCACCGCCACCTCCGACAGCCTCTCCTACTCCAACAACGCCAGCAGCTCCATCGCCATCGCTGCGGCGATCAACGCCGCCAGTTCGACCACCGGCGTCACCGCCACGGTCAACGCCAACACCATCACCGGCACGAGCGCCGGCGCTGCTGCAGGCCATACCGGCACCCTGATGATCAATGGCGTCAATACGGCATTGATCACCACCGGTGCGACGGCTTCGGCGACCGCCAGCAACATCATCGCTGCCGTCAACGCCATCAGCGGTCAGACCGGCGTCGCCGCGACCCTCAACGCCGCCGGCGATGGCGTCAATCTGTCGGCCGCCGACGGCCGCAACATCTCGCTGAGCCTGAGCACCGCGTCGCAGACCTTGGTCGCTGCTGATGTCGGTCTGGGCATCACCAGCGCTATTGGCGCCACGACCACCACCTATGGCACCTACACCCTGAGCTCGGGCAGCCCGATCAAGATCGGCAGCAACACGCTCAACGGTCAGGCCAACGCCGGCCTCGCTGAAGGCAGCTATGGTGGTACCGCCTCCGGTGAATCGCTGAGCAACCTCGACATCTCGACGGTGAGCGGTGCCAATGCCGCCATCACCGCGGTCGGCAATGCCCTGAACACGGTCAACGCCATCCGCGCCAACATCGGCGCCTTCGAGAATCGCATGTCGGCGACGGTGACCAACCTGCAGTCGACACAGACCAACCTGACCTCGGCCTCGACCGGCATCACCGGTGCCGACTTCGCCGCTGAAACGGCGGCCCTGTCGCGCGCCCAGGTCATCCAGCAGGCCGGTATCGCCGTGCTCTCGCAGGCCAACGCGCAGAGTCAGCAGGTGTTGGCGCTGCTGCGCTGAACGCTCATCAGTGATGGGAGGAACCCCGCCGCGCGCGGGGTTTTTCTTGTCCATTTTTTGATCTTTTTTTGACCATTTTTTCGACCACTGCCTGAAATTTGCCGCCCCTCGGCAAGACCCTGCCGTTTTTCCGACGCCCTGCCACCGCGCTGCAAAACGCTACGCGCCCGCCCTTATAAAAAAAATATCCTTTTTATTTCAATGTATTGAAAGTTTTTGCGAGAATTTTTGCAAAGTTGGAACGGATTCTGCTTGGAATGGACCGACACAATCAAGCCCGTCGGCTTCATGGAGATACCTCATGTCCCTGGTCATCAGCAATAACATGAACTCCTTGACCGTCCAGACCAATCTGGCGGCCAATCAGTCCTCCCTCGCGACCGCCATGCAGCGTCTCTCGTCCGGTTTGCGCATCAACAGCGCAGCGGACGATGCCGCCGGTCTGGCCATCGCCACCGGTCTCAACTCGCAGGCCGGCGGTGACGGTGTCGCCATCCAGAATGCCAACGATGCCAGCTCTCTGGCACAGATCGCCGATGGCGCCCTCGGGTCGATCACCAACGATCTGCAGACGCTGCGCAATCTCGCCGTCGAGTCGGCCAACGGCACCAACTCAGCGGTCGACCGCGCCGCCTTGAATATTCAGGCGCAGCAGGTCATCGCCGACATCCAAAATACCGCCTCGACCAGCAACTACAACGGCGTCAACCTGCTCAATGGTGGCTTCGCCTCGCAGTTCCAGATCGGTGCCAACGCCGGCCAGACGATCAATCTCAGTATCAGCAATGTGCAGACCAACTCGCTCGGCGCCGGTCAAGGCACCGGCGTCAGCGCCCAGGGCCAGTATGGCGCCGGCGCTACGCCGAGCTCGATCCTGACGGCGATCAGCGCCGGTGACCTGGTCATCAATGGCGTCATCATCCCGCAGTCGCTGTCGACGTCGGACACCGCCTCTTTCTCGGGTCTCGACGCCAGCGGCACCATCACCAGCAATGCCTCGACCGCCACCAGCGCCATCGCCAAGGCCGCCGCGATCAACTCGGTGAGTTCACAGACCGGCGTCACCGCCGTCGTCAATGCCAACGTCGTCGGCGGCAGCACCATGACGACACCGGCGACGACCACCACCGGTACGGTCTATGTCAACGGCATCGCCATCAACCTGTCGACCAGCGCCAGCTTCACCAATGACGCCAACCGCAACGCCATCGTCACCGCCCTCAACGCCTATGAAGGGCAGACCGGCGTCGTCGCCAGCAATACCGGCAGCGACAGCACCGGCATCACCCTGACCGCTAAAGACGGCCGCAACATCACCGTCGATTTCAAGACCGGCGGCAGCCTGACCACCGCCAGCACTGGTCTGTCGACGAGCGGCACTTACTCCGGCGGCTACACGCTGACCACGACCAGCGGCGGTTCGATCAAGATCCAGCAGGGCACTGGCACCCTGGCCAATTCAGGTCTACAGGCTGGCACCTACAATTCGAGTCAGGCGACGGTATCTTCCGCTAGTCTCGGCAACGTTACCACCCTGACCGGTATGGCCTCCGGCGATATGGTCATCAATGGCGTCTCCATCCAGGCCAGCAATGCCGTCAATGACCAGCTGTCTTACGCCAACCAGGCCGACAGCGCCATCGCCATCGCCTACGCCATCAATCAGTCGACGACACAGACCGGCGTCACCGCCAGCGTCAATGACAACCTTATTCAAGGCAGCGCTTTCAGCAGCAGCGCCGACACCGGCAACTCAGCGACTCTGACCATCAATGGCGTCACCACCTCGGCCCTGACCATGACCGGGGTGACCTCCACCGATCTGACCAATGAAACCAATGCCATCAACGCCATCTCCGGGCGTACCGGCGTCGTCGCCACCAATGACGGCTCCAATATCAAGCTCAGCGCCGCCGATGGCCGCAACATCAGCATGTCCTGGGCCGGCAACCTGACCGCACCGAATGCTTCGCTCGGCATCTCGGCGACCTATCTGAGCGCTACCGCCGCCACCCAGATCACCACCGCCGGTTCGTACACCCTGACCTCGGCGGGCAGCATCGACATCGGCAGCACCACCGGCCATATCGAGAAAAACGCCGGTCTGCTGCCCGGGTCCTACGGCGGCATCACCAGCGGCACCTTCTTGTCCCAGGTCGACGTCTCGACGGTGAGCGGCGCCAATCTGGCCCTGACCGCGGTAGACAATGCCCTGACCACGATCAACCAGATTCGCGCCAATATCGGCGCCTTTCAGAACCGTATGTCGGCGACGGTATCGAATCTGCAGTCACAACAGACCAATCTGACCTCGGCCTATACGACCATCACCGGCGCCGATTTCGCGAAAGAGTCCGCCAATATGTCGCGCGCCCAGGTGCTGCAGCAGGCCGGCATCGCGGTCTTGGCCCAGGCCAATGCCCAGAGCCAACAGGTGCTGAGCCTGCTACGTTAAAATTTTCATCATCGCCCCTAAAGTTTTGTTCAGCGGGGTCGCTAAGGATAGGGAGGCCATCAAAGGCTTCCCGATCTTTCCTGAAGTCCCCGGGCGATGGGACAGGAGAACGACCATGGCCAGCGTAGAAAATATCGGCGGCCTGCCGCCAGCGGCGAGCGTCGGCAGCGGGTCCGCAGCGTCGGCCCCCCCTGAGCCGGCGCCCTTACCTGCGCCAGCGACGCCGGCCACGAAAGTCGATCTGACTTCTGTGGCGGTGGGCACCGCTAGCAGCAGTACCGGCGCACCTCCTGCACAAGTGCAACGCGCTGTGCAGCAGCTCAACCAGTATATGCAGGTGGTCAATCGCGAGCTCAATTTCACCCAGGATCGCTCCGGCACCCATTTCATCCAGGTGATCGACCCGCGCACGCACCAGGTGCTGCGGCAAATCCCTGACAAGGCTGCCGTCGCCATGGCTGAAGCCATCGATGCCGAGCTGATGGCGCACCTAGCCAGCAACAAGAAGGCTTAAAGCCACGAGAGGTGAGATCATGACCGTCAGTTCCAGCACCTCGGCGTCTTCCATCCTGCCATCGACGACGAGCGGCAGCGCCACTTCGTCGGGTACCGTCAGCTCTCTCGGCATAGGATCGGGCATTTTGACGAGCTCGGTGGTCGACCAGCTGGTACAAGCCAGCCAACTGCCCCTGCAGTCGGTCTATCAAAGCCAGATCGCCGCGCTCAACTCGAAGATCTCCGACTTCGGCACCCTGCAAGGCTTGCTGTCGACCCTGCAGTCGGCCGTCGGCACGCTCGCCACCTCAGCCAATGCCGGCGCCAAAGTCGTCACCTCCGCCAATTCGAGCCTGGCGACGGCGACCGCCTCATCTTTTGCCCAGAACGGCAGCTATTCCCTCGAAGTCGACAAGCTCGCCAGTTCGCAGCAGCTGGTCACCGGCGCTTACAGCAGCGCCACCGCCACCGTCGGTACCGGCACCCTCACCTTCACCACCGGCACGACCACCTATACCGGTGGCGGCACCAGTGGCTACAGCTTTACACCGAGCACGAGCAGTGCGACGCATTCGATCAGCATCACCAGCTCCAACGACACGCTCTCCGGCATCCGCGACGCCATCAACAACGCCAACCTCGGCCTGACCGCCTCCATCATCTACAATGGCAGCGGTTATCAGTTGTCGGTCGCCACCAACAGCACTGGCGCCAGCAATAGCGTGCAGATCGGCGTCACCAACAGCAGTGGCGCCACCGACACATCGAGCAGCGACCTCGGCGCCCTGGCTTTCAACAGCAGCGCCGTCAACATGACGCAGGCCACCGCCGCCAGCGACGCTTCACTCAAGGTCAATGGCATCCCCGTCACCAGTGCACAGAACACCGTCAGCGGCGTCATCAATGGCGTCGTCATCAATCTGATGCAGGCCTCGGTGGGTAATCCCTTCAATCTCACCGTCGCCCCCGACGTCTCCGGCATCACCAAAAACGTGCAGGCCATCGTCGACGCCTACAACGCCTACCAGAGCCAGTACAGCACTTACACCGCTTACAACAGCAGC
The DNA here is from genome assembly GCA_021833365.1 of Pseudomonadota bacterium. Taxonomy (GTDB): domain Bacteria; phylum Pseudomonadota; class Gammaproteobacteria; order Pseudomonadales; family Moraxellaceae; genus JAJZHK01. Next base: position 6,066 of record JAKBFV010000008.1, read on the forward strand.
ACACAGACCGGTGGCCCCTTGATGGGCAACGCCAACCTGCAATCGGCCATGTCGCAGATCACCAACATCCTCGGCAGCGTCGTCACCGGCATGTCGGGAGCGTCGATCCACAGTCTCGCCGACATCGGCATCAGCACCGACTCCCAGACCGGACAGCTGACCTTCAACAGCTCGACCCTGCAGAGCGTCCTGCAATCGAATCCTCAGGACGTGGTCTCCCTCTTTTCCAACAGCGGCAGCAGCACCGACAGCCTGGTGAGCTACGTCACCGGCACGTCGGCGACGCAGGCCGGCACCTATGCCGTCAATGTCAGTCAGCTTGCCACCCAGGGCAGCCTGAGCACGGCCAGCGGCTCACTCGCCGCCACCGGCAGCGTCACCGTCGGCAGCACCGGCAATACGCTGACCGTCAGCGTCGACGGCAACAGCAGCAGCACCATCACCCTTCCCGCCGGCACCTATACCCCGACCCAGTTCGCCCAGACCCTGCAGGCGCAGATCAATGCCGACAGCCAGTTGCAGGCCGCCGGTGCGGCCTTGAGCGTCAGCTACAACAGCAGCAACAGCGACCTGCAGCTGACCTCGAACAGCTATGGCTCCTTGTCCCAGGTCGCCATCAACAGCCTCGGCAGCGGCATCACCGGCAGTGGCCTGAGCGTCGCCACCGGAACGGCGGGCGTCGATGTCGCCGGCACCATCAACGGCGTCGCTGCCACCGGGGTCGGTCAGACCCTGACCGGCGCCACCGGCGATGCCAGCGCTGGGCTCGCCGTCGAAGTTCTCGGCGGTAGCACCGGCGCGCGCGGTTCGGTCACCTACGTCGTCGGTGTCGCGCAGCAGCTCTCCAGCGCGCTGACCAATATGCTCGGCAGCAATGGCGCCTTCACCAGCCAGGTGACGGCCTACAACAGTCAGATCACCCAGATCAACCAGGAAAATACCGACCTCAGCAACCGCATGACGACCCTGCGCGCCACCATCACCGCTGAATTCCAGGCTTATGACAGCATGATCTCGCAGATGAACTCGACGTCTTCCTACCTGACGCAGTTCTTCAATGCGCAAAGCGGCAGCAGTTCGAGCAGCAGCTCGAGCAGCTCGACCGGACACGGCTGAGTACGGACGCCGTTTCATCGCCGCTGACGGGCGCGGTATTTATCGTTAAACTGTGGCCCCCTTGACCGTGGTGGCCATCATGCCTCTCATCGACTTCATCCTGCACATCGACCGGCATCTGCTGCTCTTCCTGCACACCTACGGACAGGGCTTCTATGCCATCGTCTTCGCCATCGTTTTCATCGAGACCGGCCTCGTCTTCATGCCCTTCCTGCCCGGCGACAGCCTGCTCTTCGCCTGCGGTGCCATGGCGGCGACGCGGGCCATCGACCTGCACGTGCTGCTGCCTGGATTTTTCTTCTTCGCCGTCCTCGGTGACAACGTCAACTATGCCATCGGTCGCTCTCTCGGCGCCCGCTGGTCACGTCAGCCACCGCGTTTCTTCCGGCTCGACTATCTGCACAGCACCGAGCGCTATTTCCAGCGTCACGGCGGTAAAACCGTCCTCTTCGCGCGTTTTGCACCGATCATCCGCACCTTCGCTCCTTTCGTCGCCGGTGCCGGTCATATGCCTTATCGGCGCTTTTTTCTCTATGACAGCCTCGGCGGGCTGGCCTGGACGATGGGCTTCGTCGGCGTCGGCTATGCTTTTGGCAACATCCCCGCTGTGCGCCATGAATTCACCCTGAGCATCCTGTTGATCATCGCCATCAGCCTGTTGCCGGCACTCTGGCATGGCTGGCGTGAGTTCAAGGCTGGACGTAGTTCACCGCCACGATCGTGAACAGGGTGCGTCCGCGCGGACGTTGCACCCAGACCTCATCACCGCTGCGCTTGCCGAGCAGGGCGCGCGCCATCGGCGAGTCGACGCTGATCCAGTGGCGCTCGGTGTCGATTTCATCGGGGCCGACGATGCGCAGGTGCAGGATCTCTTCGCCGTGCTCATCCTCGACCTCGATGTGCGCGCCGAAATAAACACGGCTGCGATCCGCGGGCAGCTCGCGTACCACCTCGACCGTTTCGAGACGTCGACGCAAAAACCGCAGACGACGATCGATTTCACGCAAGGCTTTTTTGCCGTAGATGTATTCGGCATTCTCCGAACGATCGCCGAGAGCCGCTGCTTCACTGACCGCACGCGTCAGCTCAGGACGCCGCACCCGCCAGAGATGGTCGAACTCCTCTTCGAGGCGGCGTTGGCCGGCCGGCGTGATCAGGATGCGCCGTTGACCGGCCTCTGGCGACGGACTCATGCTCATGCATCGACGGGCGGCGCCACCATGACCGGCCGGCGCCGCCGAAAGCTCAGGCGAGCTGCTCGTTGACGTAGTCCCAGTTCACCAGTTTGTCGAGGAAGGTCGCGACATAGTCGGGACGGCGATTGCGGAAATCGATGTAGTAGGCGTGTTCCCAGACATCGATGGTGAGCAGGGCCTTTTGACCATGCGCCATGGGCAGATCGGCATTGCCGGTCTTGGTGATCTGCAGCTTGCCTTGCGCGTCCTGCACCAGCCAGGCCCAGCCGGAGCCAAACTGCGTCGTCGCCGCCAGCTTGAAGGCCTCGACGAATTTGTCATAACCGCCGAAATCGGCATCGATACGCGCCGCGATGGCACCGGTCGGGGCACCACCACCTTGCGCCTTCATGCAGCGCCAGTAGAAGGTATGGTTCCACACCTGCGCCGCATTGTTGAAAATACCGACACGCGAGGCATCGCCGGCAACGGCACGGATGATCTCTTCGAGCGTCTTACCTTCGAGATCCGTCCCCTTGATCAGGTTGTTCAGGTTGACGACATAGGCGTTGTGATGCTTGCCGTGATGGAAGTCCAACGTCTCGGCCGAGATGTGGGGTTCCAGGGCGTTCTTGTCGTACGGAAGAGCGGGCAACTCGATAGCCATGATGATCCTCGTCCTCTGGGCTTAGGGCAGGGTCAGCCAACCTGACCCGCACGCACTGATTATGCCTTGATCGATATGGCAATGAGAAGTCTTCTCAAGAGTCACCGATCAGTCGTCGATGTCGTAATCATAGTCGCGCAGATCGCGCTGCAGACGCCGCTCCTCCAGCCGCTCATCGATGACGCGGCGCTTCGCCAGGCTGTTTTTGACATGACTGGTCTTGGCGACATCTTCGGCATCAAAGTCATGGTTGCCATTGTCGTCGTCGACGAAACCGTCTTCCAGTTCAAAATCATCCGACTTACCATTTGACATGACGCTTCCCCAAGGGTATAGGCAGCACGAGACAAGGCCGCCTATTTACATCCATAAAACGACCCTGTCAATCAAAATTTTCCCCTATCCGCCCAAATGCAATGGATCGCGCCTATTCTCGCCATCACCGGCAAGAGGCTATAATTCCGCCCTTGTCATCATCGAATCGGGAAGATCTATGCGTAGCCACTACTGTGGAGAGCTCTCTGTCGAGCACATCGGCGGCAGCGTCGAACTTTGCGGCTGGGTGCACCGTCGCCGTGACCATGGTGGCGTCATCTTTCTCGACCTGCGCGATCGTTCCGGTCTCGTGCAAATCGTCATCGATCCCGATACGCCTGATGCTTTCGCCGAGGCCGATCGCTGCCGCAGCGAATTCGTCGTGCGCGTGCAAGGCCGCGTGCGTGAACGCTACGCCGGCACCGAGAATCCCGCCATGGCCACTGGCCGCATCGAGGTGCTCGGCAAGGACCTGCAAGTGATCGCGCGCGCCGAAACCCCGCCTTTTCCGCTCAACGATGAGTTCGCCGCCGTCGGCGAGGAAGTGCGCCTGCGCTACCGCTATCTCGATCTGCGCCGCCCCGAGATGCTGCAGCGCTTCCGCTTCCGCTCGCAGGTGACCAGCCGCATCCGCAACTATCTCGACCGTCATGGCTTCATGGACGTCGAGACGCCGGTGCTGACCCGCGCCACGCCGGAAGGCGCACGCGACTATCTGGTGCCCTCGCGCACGCAGCAGGGCTCCTTCTTTGCCCTGCCGCAGTCACCGCAGCTGTTCAAGCAGCTGCTCATGGTCGCCGGTTTCGACCGCTACTACCAGATCGCCAAATGCTTCCGCGACGAGGATCTGCGCGCCGATCGCCAGCCCGAGTTCACCCAGATCGACATCGAGACCTCTTTTCTCAGTGACGAGCAGATCATGGACCTCGCCGAGGGCATGGTGCGCGAACTGTTCAGCGAACTGATGCAGATTGACTTCCCGACCTTCCCGCGCATGAGTTATGACGAGGCCATGCGCCGTTTTGCCTCGGACAAGCCGGATCTGCGCATTCCCCTCGAACTGGTCGACATCGCCGATCTCGTCCAGGACGTCGAGTTCAAGGTCTTCTCCGGGCCGGCACGCGATGCGCGCGGCCGTGTCGTCGCTCTGCGCGTTCCCGGCGGTGCCGAGCGCCTGACGCGCAGCCAGATCGATGAATACACGCAGTATGTCGGCATCTTCGGTGCCAAGGGCCTGGCCTACATCAAGGTCAATGATCTCGCTGCCGGCGTCGCCGGCCTGCAGTCGCCCATCGTCAAGCATATGGAAGGCGTGGTCATGCAGGTGCTCGCGCGCGTCGGCGCGCAAAGTGGCGACATCGTCTTTTTCGGCGCCGACAAGGCCAAGGTGGTCAACGACGCCATCGGCGCCCTGCGTATCCGCCTCGGCCATGACCTGGCCCTGCTGACCTCGGCCTGGGCACCGCTGTGGGTGGTCGACTTCCCGATGTTCGAGGAAAGCGCCGAGGGTCAGTGGACTTCCTGCCACCACCCCTTCACCTTGCCGCGCGGCGACATCGCAACGATGATGGCCGATCCCGGGGCCGCCAAGTCGGTGGCCTATGATATGGTCCTCAATGGCACGGAAGTCGGTGGCGGCTCACTGCGCATCTATGACATGACGATGCAAAAAGCGGTCTTCAAGGCGCTCGGCATCAGTGATGAGGAAGCGCGCGAAAAATTCGGCTTTCTCCTCGATGCCCTCAGCTTTGGCGCGCCGCCGCACGGTGGCCTCGCCTTTGGCCTCGACCGCCTGATCATGCTGATGACTGGCGCCAGCTCGATCCGCGACGTCATCGCCTTTCCCAAGACCAAGACGGCGGAATGCCTGATGACCCAGGCTCCCGCCGCCGTCGACAACAAGCAGCTGCGCGAACTCGGCATCCGCCTGCGCGAAAAGATGGAGTAGGCCATGGCTGGACACTCGAAATGGGCCAATATCAAGCACCGCAAGGCCCGTCAGGACGCGGTCAAGGGCAAGGTTTTCACCAAGCTCATCCGTGAAATCACCGTCGCCGCCCGCATCGGTGGACCGATCGAAGCCGACAACCCACGCCTGCGCGCCATCGTCGCCAAAGCCCTCGCCGCCAATATGAGCCGCGACGTCATCCAGCGCGCCGTCGCGCGCGGCGCGCAGAGCGATGATGGCAAGGATCTGTCCGAGATCACCTACGAGGGCTACGGCATCCAGGGTGTCGCCGTCCTGGTCGAGACCATGACTGATAACCTCAATCGCACCGTCGCCGAAGTGCGCCACGCCTTTTCCAAGACCGGCGGCAACCTCGGCACCAGCGGCTCGGTCGCCTACCTGTTCGCGCAGCGCTGCGAGATCGACATCGAACACGCCGCAGCGAGCGAAGACAGGCTCATGGAAATCGCCCTTGAAGCCGGTGCCGACGACGTGCAGGACGAAGATGGCATCTACACCATCATCGCACCGCCTGCGGCCTTCGGCGCGATCATGGATGCCCTCGCCCAGGCCGGTATTCGACATAGCCGCGCCGAACTGACCATGCATGCCAGCACCATGGCCGACATCGATGACGTCGAAAGCGCCGAGAAGATCCTCAAAATGATCGACCTGCTGGAGGATCTCGACGACGTGCAGAACGTCTACTCGAACGCCAATTTCTCACCGGCGGTCATGCAGGCCTTGAACGGCTGACGATCATGAGCATCGTCCTCGGCATCGACCCTGGCTCGCGCATCACCGGCTACGGCCTGGTCGCGTTCGAAGGTCGACGCCTGATCTACGTCGACAGCGGCTGTATCCGTACCGAAGGCGCCGCCATGCCGCAGCGCCTGGGCATCATCTTTGCCGCTGTCGAGTCCATCATCGCTGAACACCGCCCGCACTGGGCGGCGGTCGAGCAGGTGTTCATGGCGCGTAATCCTGACTCCGCCCTCAAGCTTGGCCAGGCACGCGGCGCCGCCATCGCCGCGCTGGTGCGCCAGGATCTCGTCGTGGCCGAATACACGGCACGCCAGATCAAGCTCGCTGTCGTCGGCAGCGGCGCGGCGGCGAAAGCGCAGGTGCAGACCATGGTGACCCATCTCCTGCAGCTGCCACGCGCACCACAGGCCGACGCCGCCGATGCCCTGGCCGCTGCGATCTGTCATGTTCACCACCACACCACCCTGTCACGCCAGACACAGCAGCTAGCCACGGCGAACGAGGCCCTCACACGATGATCGCACGACTGCAAGGCATACTGCTGGAAAAGAACGCTGGCCCCATCCTCGTCGATGTGCAGGGTGTCGGCTATGAGCTGATCGTGCCACTCAGCACCCTCAGCCGCCTGCCCGCCTGCGGCCAGCCGACTTGCCTGCATACGCATCTGCTCATCCGCGAAGACGGACATCATCTTTATGGTTTTCTGTCCAGCACCGAGCGCGACCTCTTTCGTGAACTGATCAAGGTCAATGGCATCGGCCCGAAGATCGCCCTCGCCCTGCTCTCCAGTCTCGATGGCGATGAACTCCTCGACTGCCTGATCCAGGAACGCATCAACACCCTCATCCGTATCCCCGGCATCGGCCGCAAGACCGCCGAGCGCCTGATCCTCGAGCTGCGCGACCGTGCCGAAAAACTGGCACGCGAACTCTTGCCGGCCGCCTCGTCACGATCCGGCCCGACCTTGCATGGGCACAGTGATGCCGAGGCTGCGCTCATCCAGCTCGGCTATAAACCCGCTGAGGCGCAGCGTGCCCTGCAGGCGGTCAGTGACGATCCCAACCAGGATACGGCGAGCCTGCTGCGCCGCGCCCTGAAACATCTCGCCGGAGCCCAGGCATGATCGAATCCGACCGCATCGTCGCCGCCACCGCACAGGGACGTGAAGACCATGTCGACCGCGCCATACGCCCGGTGAGTCTGGCCGACTATATCGGGCAGGCACAGGTGCGCGAGCAGATGAGCATCTTCATCGCCGCCGCCAAGGCGCGCCACGAGGCCCTCGATCACACCTTGATCTTTGGCCCCCCCGGCCTCGGCAAGACGACCTTGGCGCACATCATCGCCCGTGAGATGGGCAGTCAGTTGCGCTCCACCTCCGGGCCGGTCCTGGAAAAACCCGGCGACCTCGCCGCCTTGTTGACCAACCTCGAAGCACATGACGTCCTTTTTATCGATGAGATCCATCGTCTTTCGCCGGCGATCGAGGAGATCCTCTACCCGGCGATGGAGGACTATCAGCTCGACATCGTCATCGGCGATGGCGCCAGTGCCCGCTCCATCAAACTCGATCTACCGCCTTTCACCCTGGTCGGCGCCACCACCCGCGCAGGTCTGCTGACGGCGCCGCTACGCGACCGCTTCGGCATCACCCAGCGCCTGGAGTTTTACGGCGTCGACGACCTCACCGCCATCGTCCAGCGCTCGGCACAGCTCAGCGGCATCGACTGCGCACGCGCCGGCTGCAGCGAGATCGCCCGGCGCGCGCGCGGCACACCGCGCATCGCCAATCGCCTGTTGCGCCGTGTCCGTGACTACGCCGAAGTGCGCGGCGATGGCCATATCGAAGCGGATCTCGCCGCTGCCGCTCTCGACCTTCTACAAGTCGATGCGCGTGGCCTCGACGCCATGGATCGCCGTTACCTGCAGCTCCTGCTGACGACGCTGGGCGGCGGTCCGAGCGGGCTCGAGTCGCTGGCAGCGGCACTGTCGGAAGACAGCGGCACGCTCGAGGACATGGTCGAGCCCTATCTGCTGCAGCAGGGCCTGATCGCGCGCACGGCGCGCGGTCGCATCGCCACACCCGCCGCCTGCCTCGCCCTCGGCCTGCCCCTGCCGACGGCCCTCATGGGGGGGCCAGCATGAGCGTGCTCACGTCCTGGCCCGTGCGTGTCTACATCGAAGACACCGACGCCGGCGGCATCGTCTACTACGTCAACTATCTCAAGTTCATGGAACGTGCACGCACCGAAACCCTGCGCGCCCTCGGTCATGAACACGCCCTCAATACCCTGACCGACGTGCAATTTGTCGTCCGCCGGGCAGAAGTGCGCTATCATCGCCCAGCGCGCCTCGATGACGCCTTGCAGGTGAGCGCCCGCCTCGTCGAGCTACGCCGCGCCTCGCTGCTGTTTCACCAGGAGATACGGCGCGCTGATGAGCTTCTGTGCGCCGCCGACATCGATGTCGCCTGCCTGCGTCACAGCGACCTGCGGCCCCAGGCCCTGCCTGCCGACGTCTATGCCTCTTTGACTTCTCTGCTGAATGAGTCCTGACCACCATGATGAACACGCAGTCCTCCACCGACATCCTGCAACTCATGCTGCACGCTTCGCCCGTCGTCCAGGGCGTCATCATCCTGCTCCTCGCCACCTCTTTGGCGAGCTGGACCATCATCTTCAGTCGCATCAGTTTTTTACGCCGCTCACAGCGCAAGTCGGCAGCCTTCGAGAACGAATTCTGGTCAGGCGGGCATCTCGGTCAGCTCTATAACAAGCTGCAACGCAGTCCTGACCTCGACGCCGCCGAAGAAAATCTGTTTCGGGAAGGCTTCAAGGAATACACCCGTCTGCGCGAACAGCTCGACCCCGACGCTGTCATGCAGGGCGTACAGCGCAGCCTGCGCGTCACCCTGATGCGCGAACAGGAACGCATTGAGGCGCACCTGCCCTTTCTCGCCAGCGTCGGCTCGACCAGCACCTACGTCGGTCTGTTCGGCACCGTCTGGGGCATCATGAATGCCTTCATCGGCCTCGCCCAGATGCATCAGGCGACCCTCGCCACCGTCGCCCCCGGCATCGCCGAAGCCCTGATCACCACCGCCGTCGGTCTTTTTGCCGCCATCCCCGCCGTGCTCGCCTACAACCGCTTCAATGCCAGCGGCATGCGCCTGCTCACCCGCTATGAGACTTTCGCCGATGAGTTCTCCGGCATCCTGCACCGGCAAGTGCATGCGGGGCATCGCTGATGGAAGCGGGTTTTCGTCGCGAACGGCAGCGCCCCATGGCCGAAATGAACATCGTGCCCTATATCGACGTCATGCTCGTCCTGCTGGTCATCTTCATGGTCACCGCCCCCATGCTCACCCAGGGCCTGAAGGTCGATCTGCCGACCGCTGCCGCCGATCCCCTCGCCGTCAAAAGCCAGGCGCCCATCGTCATCACCCTGAAAGCCGATGGTTCCCTGTGGGTGCGCGGTTCGCAGGCGCAAGAACAGCCGGTCAACGCCACGGCACTGAGCGGCGTGATACGCGACATGTTGCAGCGACGCGACAAAGACACCCAGGTGCTGATCAATGCTGATCACCATATCAGCTACGGCCACGTCGTCGAACTGATGTCAGCCTTGCAAAGTGCCGGCATCCGTGACGTCGGCCTGCTCACCCGTATCGCGGACCCGCAACAGCCATGAACGGGCGAACCCAGGACCTGCGCTTTCCCCTCTATGCCCTGGCGGTGCACGCCGCCATCGCGCTACTCCTGATCGTCAGCCCTAAGCCGAAGTCCATCGACATCGCTCCCAGCCGCAGCTTTCATAGTGTCATGCTGGCGCATCTGGCTTCCCCGACGCGCCCCATGCCGGCCTTGCCGGCGGTGGCGCCAGCGCCAACGCCCGCTCCTGCCCCACACCCGATTCCCACCGTTGTGACGCCGCCAGCGCCCATTCACGGCGCCACCGGACGGGTGCGCGAGAGCACCGCCGCGAGCCCGCATCCTGCCGACTACGCCAGCGCACCGGTACTCGGCCAGAAGAGCAAGGACCGCGTCGTCATGCATCCGAAAGTGCGCGCCGGCGTCGCTATCGACCGGCGCCAGGCGGCGCAGGAGCTGCAAGAGATCGCTCAGGAGGCGGCCAGCCTCGACGCACAGGCGAAAAAAGCGGCGCAGGACGCCGAGGAGCGCGCCCAGGCAGCGCAGATCGCCGCACAAAAACAGGACGCCGAGAACCAGGCGCTGGTGCAGCGTTATCAGCAGCGCATCATCGCGCTCATCCACGATCACTGGCAGGAACCCTTGTGTGCCCGCCCCGACATGCTCATCGTCCTGCGCCTGCAACTCCTGCCCGATGGCAGCATCGTCTCGTCCCTGCCCCTGCAGCCCAACGCCTGCCTGAGCCTGTCGGTGCAGTCAGCCCTCGGCAGCATCGATCGCCTGCCCGTCCCCAGCGATCCCGTCCTCTTTGAGCGCTATTTTCGCAGCTTCAAATTGCGCTTCACCCCCAATGACGAGCCTTGATTCACACAGCTGTCACGACGAACATGAAAAATTTATCATGAAAGAAAGTCTCTACTGGACTCTTGGCGAAATTACCTGATAATGCAGCGCAGTGACGAATCGAGGCGACTCATGGGCTTGCGTGGGATTTTCGGCTGTTTTCTGCTCATCGGCAGCACATCTTTTGTCCGCGCCGACTTTACGCTCGACATCGTCGGTGGCTCTGATACGGCAACCCCCATCGCTGTCGTGCCTTTTGGCGGCCCCAATCTCGACGACAATCCCGGCTACATCATCAACAATGACCTCAAATACAGCGGCGTCTTCAAGACCGTCGATGCCCTCAACTTCCCTTCGCACCCGGTGTCGAGCAACGAAGTCTTCTATCATGACTGGGCACAGGTGGGCAGCGACTATCTGGTCGTCGGCAACACCGCCGAGGATGCCCTCGGCCTCTATGAGATGCACTATGAGCTGCTCAGCATCCATAGCAAAAAACGCATCTTCGGCGAGACCCTGACCCTCAACGCCAGCCAGTGGCGTGATGCCGCCCATCAGATCGCCGATCACATCTACCAGAAGATCACCGGCGTGCGCGGCGCTTTCGCCACCCGCATCGCCTACGTCGAGCGCCACGCCGACAGCCACGGACTGCACTACGCACTGCGCATCGCCGACAGCGATGGCCATCGCGCCCAGACCATCCTCGCCTCGGATGCCTCGATCATCTCGCCGAGCTGGTCACCGGATGCCGAGAAGATCGCCTACGTCTCCTTCGAGAGCGGTCGCTCCATCGTCTATGTGCAAAATCTGCGCACGCGCGCACGGCAGCGCGTCGCCGCCTTCGACGGCATCAACGGCGCTCCCGCCTGGTCGCCGGATGGCAAGACCCTGGCCATGGCCCTGTCGCGTTCCGGCAACCCCGAGATCTGGCTGCTCGACGTCGCCAGCGGCCACTATACGCAGCTCACCCACGATGCTTCGATCAATACCGAACCCTGCTGGTACCCGGATGGCCAGCACCTCGCCTTCACCTCCGACCGCGGTGGTTTTCCGCAGATCTACAAGGTCAGTCGACAGGGCGGCGATACGCAGCGCATCAGCTTCGATGGCAACTACAATGCCAGTTGTGCAATCAGCCCAGATGGGAGCAAAATGGCGGTCGTCCATCGCGAGAAGGGCCAGACCTTCCAGATCGCCATCCAGGATCTGGGGAGTGGCGAGATGAGCGTTCTGTCGCAGTCGCGACTGGATCGCTCGCCGAGTTTCGCCCCCAATGGCAATATGCTGGTCTACGCGACCCTGCATCAGAATCAGGGGATGTTAGCCCTGATTTCACCCGATGGACGGGTGAAAGTATTGCTGCCCGAGCAGCAAGGTGAAGCCGGCGAGCCCGCTTGGTCACCATTTTTGCACTGAGTCATCCAGAGAAGGAAAACATCATGTCCTTGAAGAAAACCTCGTTGATCGTCGCCATCACCGCCAGCATGGCCCTCGCCGGCTGCGCCTCGCACAAGACCCAACCGGCTCCTGCTCCGGCCCCCGCGCCCGCACCTGCCGCCCCCGCTCCGGCTCCCGCTCCCGCCCCGCAGGCGGCCGCGATCGACAACTCGGCGGCGCTCAAGGCGCAGGCCGATGCCGACGCCGCCAAGCGCGCCATGGAAGCGACCCTGGCCGAGCGTACCGTGCATTTCGCCTTCGACTCCTCGGAGCTGCAGAATGCCGACATGAACACGCTGAAGGCGCATGCCAAGTATCTGGCAGCGCATGGCGATGCCAAGGTGCGCGTCGAAGGCAACTGCGACGAGCGCGGCACGGCTGAATACAACCTCGCCCTCGGTGAGCGCCGCGCCAAGGCCGTCGCTTCCTTCCTCGAGAGCGAAGGCGTCAAGGCTGATCAGCTGAAGACGGTCAGCTACGGCAAGGAAAAGCCGGTCGATCCCGCCCACACCGAAGAAGCCTGGGCGAAGAATCGCCGTGCCGACCTGAACTACCTCGCCGGTCAGCCGTAAGCACGTAAAACCATGACGCCTGGCCCTTATGGACCGGGCGTCACGGCCCTTCTGTGGCTTTGCGAGCTCACCCAGGCTTGTGCCTGATGCGCACGCACCATCTTCGCGTTAAAATGACACCTCGTTTCCCGCACGAGATGAGCCCGCATGAACCGACTCAACCGCTTCTCCTCGACGCTGGCCCTGCTCTGCGCTCTGGGTATCGCCCGCGCTGATGACGTGCAGATCGAGGATCTGACGCCGGCCACGGCCCTGCCGAGCACACCCGACGTCTCACCCAGCCCGGTGGCGCCAACAAAAGCTGCGCCGACGACAACAGCGGCGAGTTCCGATCGTGAGGAGATCACCTGGCAAAAGCTGCAGTCTCTTCAGGATCAGCTGCGCCTGCTGCGTGGACAACTGGAAGACCAGCAGCACCTCATCGATGAGCTGCGCCAGCAAGTCAAAACCCAGTATATGAACACCGACCAGCGCCTGTCGGCGATGGATACCCGCATCACGCAACTGCAACCCGCCAATGGCGCAACGGCGGCCGCGCCGAATGCAGCGCTGACCAACACCCCGGCACGGCCGGCGGCGGCAACGACCTCCAGCGACAATGTCGATGCTGAAAAGAACGCCTACCTGGCGGCTTGGGAGCTGTCGCGGCAGAAAGGCCCGGATCAGGCCATTCCGCGCATGCTCGCCTTCATCCAGCAATATCCGCAGAGCGCTTTCATGCCGCATGCCGAGTATTGGCTCGGCGTGTTTTACATGAAGGCCCAACAACCCGACCCCAACAAAGCGCGACAATACTTCCAAAGCGTGCTCAAGCAATATCCACAACACAGTAAGGCCTCGGCGGCGCTCTACCAACTGGCCGTCCTGCACGACCAAAGCCACGAAGAGGATGCAGCGCGTATCGACATGCGCCGCCTGCTCAAAGACTATCCGCAGAGTCCGGAAGCACAGCTCGCCACCAGCTGGTTGAAAAAGCATCCGCCGGGTAAGAAAAAAAAGCACACCGCCGCGAGCTTGAGCCCGGATAATGCCGCCACCTTGCGTCCTATCGCGCAAGCGCTCGATCACATCGGTGAGTATGCGCCTTGAATGACGGCAGTCTGCGGATCAGCGAGATCTTCTACTCCCTGCAGGGCGAGGCGCGGGACAGCGGTCGACCGACGGTCTTCATCCGCCTGACCGGTTGCCCCCTGCGCTGCCGTTGGTGTGACACCACCTACGCCTTCGCGGGTGGGGAACAGTTCAGCATCAACGCCATCCTCACCGAAGTATCACGCTACGCCACGCCCTGGGTTTGTGTCACCGGCGGTGAACCGCTGGCTCAGCCAGCCGTGCATCCCCTGTTGCAGGCTCTGTGCACCGCCGGCTATCGCGTCAGTCTCGAGACCAGCGGCGCCCTGCCCATCGACAGGGTCGATGCGCGCGTCAGCCGGGTGATGGATCTCAAGGCGCCCGACTCCGGTGAGTGCGAGCGCAATCTTCTCGCCAACATCCAAGACCTGCGCCGCCACGATCAGGTCAAGTTCGTCATCGCCTCGCGCCGCGACTTCGACTGGAGTACGGCGATGACACGCGAACACGAGCTTTGCCAGCGCGTCGACGACGTGCTCTTCTCCCCCGTACACGGTGAACTCGATGCCCGCCAGCTCGCTGAATGGATCCTCGCCAGCCGCCTGCCGGTGCGTATGCAACTGCAATTGCACAAACTTCTTTGGAACGATGAACCAGGACACTAGGCCATGAGCACGAGCGCCGTCATACTCCTCTCCGGAGGCATGGACTCCACCACCTGCCTGGCCTGGGCGCGCGCCCAGGGCATGATCTGTCACACCCTGGCCTTCGACTACGGTCAACGCCATCGCTCCGAACTGGCCGCCGCCGCCGCCATCTCAGCAGCGCACGGCGCTGCCAGCCATCGCGTCATCAGCATCGACCCACACCAATTCGCAGGCTCAGCGCTGACCGACACGAGCATCGCCATCCCACAGGCCGCGAGTCCCGGCATCCCGGTCACCTATGTACCGGCGCGCAATACCATTTTCCTGGCCATGGCCCTGGGATACGCTGAAGTCCTGGCGGCACAGGCCATCGTCATCGGCGTCAATGCCATCGACTACTCAGGCTACCCGGATTGTCGCCCTGCCTTCATCGCCGCCTTCCGTCAACTCGCCGCTCTGGCGACGCGCGCCGGTGTCGAAGGCCACCCGGTCGCCATCCTCGCCCCCTTGCAGGACCTGAGCAAAGCCGAGATCGTCGTTCTCGGCGAGAAACTCGGCGTCGATTTCTCATCGACGGTGTCCTGTTATCAGGCCGATGAGCAGGGCCGCGCCTGTGGTCAATGCGATGCCTGCCGCCTCCGCCAACAAGGATTTATCGACGCTGGACGGCCGGACGTCACCCGCTATGACTAGTGCAGGGCGCTGCGCGATGCTACACTGCCGTCATTTGTGAGGTCGAGTGGCACATGGAACACTATCTGGTTATAGCGGCACTGGGAGAAGATCGTACCGGCATCGTCGATGAGCTCGCCAAGATCGCGTCCGACGCGCGCTGCAGTATCGCCGATAGCCGTATGGTGGTCATGGGCCTCGAGTTCACCCTGGTCATGATGGTCAGCGGCACCTGGGACGCCGTCGCCAAATTGGAGGCGCAACTGCCCGGTGTCGGCAAAAAGCTCGGCCTCAACCTGATGAGCAAGCGCACCCAGCCCAAGCCCTTGCAAAAAGAGTCGATGCCTTATCACGTCAACGTCGTCGCCCTCGACAATCCCGGCATCGTTCACGAGATCGCCAACTTTTTTGCCAGCCAGGGCATCAATATCGAAGCCATGGAGACGAGCACGTATGCCGCCCCTCATACCGGCTCGATGATGTTCGCCCTGAGCATGGCGGTCAACATCCCGGGGCGCATCCATCTCGCCAGCTTGCGCGAATCCTTCATGATTTTCTGTGATGACCGCAATCTCGACGCCATCATCGAACCGTTCAAGGCCTAATACTGCAGCAAGGAGGAAGCGGGATGATCGCGACTGTAGGAAGCCCAGTACCTGATTTCGAGCTCCCCGCCCACGGCAATCGCGTGGTGCGGCTGTCGGCCCTGCGTGGCTATATCGTGGTGCTCTACTTCTATCCCAAGGACGACACCCCGGGCTGCACCATCGAGGCACAGGAGTTTCGTGATCATCTCGCCGAGTTGCGGGCGGAACGCTGCACCGTCATCGGGGTGTCGCGCGATAGCCTGAGCTCGCACGAGCGCTTCGTCGAAAAGTTCGACATCAACTTTCCTCTGATCAGCGATCCCGACGGTGAACTCTGTCAGATGTTCGACGTCATCAAGACCAAGATGATGTATGGCCGTGAGACGCGCGGCATCGAACGCAGTAGCTTTCTCATCGACCGCGATGGCGTCTTGCGTCAGGAGTGGCGCAAGGTCAAGGCCGAGGGACACGCCGAGCAGGTGCTGTTCGCCGTGCAGTCGCTGAACAAGCATCCTGCCGCGCCGGCGACGCCTCAAGCGCCTGCCGCCGACATCCCCTCATAGCAATAGTTCGTCGCCGCCACATAACCCGGCACACTGCCACAATCGAAACGGCGGCCGACGAAACGGTAAGCGAGCACACAGCCACGCCGCGCCTGCTCGGCGAGGGCGTCGGTGATCTGCAACTCGCCATTGCGCCCAGGTGGCGTAGCACGCAGGATGTCGAAGATGTCCGGTGTCAGAATATAACGACCGATGATCGCCAGTCGGCTCGGTTCCTCACCGCGTGGTGGCTTCTCGACCATGCGCTCGATACGATAGAGATCCTCACGCAGGGCTTCGCCGGCGACGATGCCGTATTTATGCGTGTCTTCCGCTGGCACTTCCTCGATGGCGACGATGGAACAGCGAAACTGGCGATAGAGCTCGACCATCTGACTGAGCACACCCGGCCCGTCGGTCAGACAAAGATCATCGGCGAGCAGGACGGCAAAAGCCTCATCGCCGATCAAGGACTCACCGGTCAGGATGGCATCACCGAGACCGCGCATGGATTTCTGTCGGGTGTAGGTGAAAGTGGCGCGCGCCATCACCGCCCGGATATCGACCAGATAATCTTCCTTGTCGGTGCCGGCGATCTGCTGCTCGAGTTCGACGTTGAGATCGAAATGATCCTCGAGAGCGCGCTTGCCACGGCCGGTGACGATGGCCATCTCGCTGAGACCGGCGGCGAGTGCCTCCTCGACGCCATATTGAATCAACGGCTTGTTGACGATGGGCATCATCTCTTTCGGCATCGCCTTGGTGGCGGGCAAAAAGCGCGTACCGTAACCGGCCGCCGGAAACAGGCATTTGGACAGGGCGACTTGACTCATAAACGGACCTCAAAAGCTCATGCGCTAGGCATCATAAGGGATCCTGGTCCACCTGCACAGGCCAATGCTGCGCCAGGACACGCAGGACGACCGCCAGGGGAATGGCAAAAAAGACCCCCCAAAGCCCCCACCAGCCGCCAAAAATGATGATGGCGACGATGATGACGATGGGATGGAGAGCGACGGCTTCGGCGAAGAGCAGGGGCACGAGCAGATTGCCATCGACGAGCTGGATGAACAGATGCGCCACCAGCACGCGCCAAAACTCATCGCTCAGCCCGCCCCACTCGAAAAAGGCGACCAGGAGTACCGGCACCGTGACGACGACAGCGCCGATGTAGGGAATGATGACTGAAAGCCCGACCGCTATGGCGAGCAGAAACGCATAGGATAAGCCGGTCCAGACGAAGACGATATAGGTGGCGACGGTGACCAGCAGCACCTCGATGAGCTTGCCGCGGATATAGCGATAGAGCTGGCGGTTGATCTCGTCGGCGATACGACTCAGCGCCGGATGATGGCGGGGCAGGCGATCGGCCATCCAGCCATGGATGGCCTGGCGGTCTTTGAGCAGAAAAAAGACCAAGGTCGGGATCATCACGATATAGATGCTGAAGGCGATCATATGGCCAAGCAGATAGGGCGATAAAGCGATGAGCTTTTGCCCGATCCCACCGAGCTGCGCCTGCAAAGCCAGGAGCCAGATACTGATGTCGTGCTGGCTGACCAGATGCGGGTAGAGACGTGGCAGGCGATAGAGACTCTGCTGGCTGTGCAGCAGCATCACCGGCAGATTCGAGGTCAAAGCCACCGCCTGATTCCACAGCAGCGGCAAGACGATCACCAGCAGGGCGCCGACGACACCGAGAAAGAGTAGATACACCGTCGGCATCGCCCAGGACCGCGGCATGCCGAAACGCATCAGCGCTTCCACCCCGCCTTCTAGCAGAAAGGCCAACACCATGGCCGCCAGCAGGGGAATGAGCATGCGCCCGAAGAGCACCACGAGCAGGGTGCTGCCGCTGCACATCAGCAACAGGATGATGGCCTGCTCCTGCGAAGCGTACTTGCGCCAGAAACGCCGCCACAGGGCCTGCATATCAGCTCAACCTCTTGCGTAGATCAAAGCTCCACACCTCGTCCTGACAGGACATGGCGAGCAACTCGTGCCCGGCCTGTGCGAGAAAACGCGGAATGTCCTGCGCCGACCCCGGATCGCTGCTCAGGGCGAGGACACGGCTGCCGGCCGGCAACTGTGCCAGCTGCATCTTCAGGCGCAGGAGGGGCAGAGGACAACGCAGACCACGAAGATCCAGCTGTAGCGTTGATGTTGACGGCGTGGGCATGGGGAAACATACAAGTGATGATGGTCCGTGCTATGCTAGCGCCACTTACGGGCTTTGAATACCTCCGACTCATGCGTCGTCCCCTCATAAGTCTGCTCATCGCGAGCATGCTGTTCGTCCCCGCCCCCGGCCGGGCCGACCTACCGACCCTGGGCGATCAGACGGCAGCGGTCAGCGCCAGCGATGAATTCGCTGCCGGTCGCGCCTACGAGAAAGAGTTTCGCGCCGCCGTTCCCACCCTGCTCGATCCTTTGCTGCAGGACTACGTCGAGCACCTGATCTACCGCCTCGCCTTCGCCACGCCCTTGTCCGATCTGCGCCTCAGCGTCCTCATCATCGACTCGACCGAGATCAATGCCTTCGCCGTGCCCGGCGGCGTCGTCGGTGTCAACGCCGGCATCTTTTTGTCGGCACATAATGAAGCCGAGATGGCGTCGGTGCTGGCGCATGAACTCGGCCACTTGCGACAGCGCCACTATGCCCGCATGATGATGGACAGCTCGCACGACATGCTCTGGTTCCTCGCCAGCGTGCTCGCCGCTGTCGCCTTGAGCGCGCGCGGACAGGGCGATGCTGGCGCCGCCGCCGTCGACTCGGCACAGGCAGCACTGGCCCAGCATCAGTTGCACTACAGCCGTGAGAATGAGCAGGAAGCCGACCGCATCGGCTTGCAGACCCTGGTCACTGCCGGCTATGACCCGGAAGCGATGCCGCGCTTTTTTGCCCGTCTGTACAAGTTGATCTCAGGCAGCGGCGATATTCCGGAATATCTGCAGGACCACCCCCTCACCCCTTCGCGCGTCGCCGATACCGCCGCCCGCGCTGCCCAGTTTCATGTGCACGGCATCGAGGACACCCTCGCCTTCGAACTCATGCGCGCGCGCGTCAAGGCGCACTACGCCGCCGACCCGGAAACCAGCCTGACCTCCTTGCGCGAAATCATTGCGCAAGGAGGTCATAGCGATGAGGCCCTGCTCGCCCGCTTCATGGCCTGCAATCTGCTCCTGCGTCTCGATCGCAGCCAGGAAGGCATCGCCTACGCTCAGGATCTGCTGCAAAAAGATCCACATCGCATCGCCTACGTCGACATCATGGCCGACCTCCTGCTGCACGCCGGCCGCCACGAGCAGGCCCTGGCCCTGCTGCAAAGCGAAAGCCGTATCAGCCCGACCAGCCTGCCCTTGCGTCTGCTGCTCGTCCAGGCTTTGAGTGCCAGCGGTCAGGGGCGTCAGGCGGAGAACATGGCAGAGGAACTGGTCAGTCAGCGCGACGACGATCCCAATGTCTGGAATGCCATGATCCTCGCTTCGCGCGCCGCTGCAGACCGGCTGGCGCTCTACCGCGCACGCGCCGAGCTCGCCGATCTCTATGGCCACAACAAAGAAGCCTTGCAGCAGCTACGGCTAGGACTACAGGCCGCTGGCGACAATTATCCAGAGCACGCTCGCTTCGAGAGCCTCATCGAACGCTTCAGTCATGAACAGGGTGGGAGGTGAAGAAAAAGCGGGTGGCCCTCCTGTCAGCCCGACCCCGGCACACATCTAGCGACGACCGTTGCTTCCTTCCGGACCTGGCGGGGTTGATCGTTCAACGTTGCGGGAGAACCGACAGGAGAACCATAGAGGCGGCGATTCTACACGGCCGCACCTTCGACAGCAAGATACGAAGGCACAACAAGTTGCCGCCCGTCAGACTCTGGTCAGTACCGGCGCATCAGGTTAGGATAAGCCGACAATAAGAAGCCCTTTAGGCGGAGTTTTCACATGGCAGTGCGTGCATACGGTCCGGGGATGGGATCGTGGGCTGGTTTGATACTCAGCGTTGCCCTGGTCAGCGGCTGCGGATCGAGCGGCACCTCTTTCAGCGGCGCCAATGGCAGTTATCAGTCCGGTCCCAACGTCTATAGCAGCGGCGCCCTGGCACCCTCCAGCCTGAGCTTTGCCGGCGTCTACAATGCCTTTCGCAGCGTCACCGTCGGCAATACCAAGATCACCGAACAGGATTACTTTTATATCAGCTCCTCCGGGGTGATCAGCACCTTCATCTATCAAGACAATGGCACGGTCTCGCCGGCACGCAACTGTTATCTGCCGGCCACCGGCAGCGAGCCCAATGCCGGCTTGCAGAATGCGCAGCTGAGCGCCACCAGCGACACCAGCGGCAACGTCTATTATCACGTCAGCATCCACGGCTACGACATCGGCTTCGGCGCGCCGAGCAACGGTGGCGCCCCGAATCTTTATATCAACGGCGTCCAGCAGACCAGCAGCAGCGGCGCGACGCTCTATGTCGGCAACCAGGGCGATACCTTCATGCTCGGCGGCGCTCCTGAGACCAATATCACCCTCGCCACTCTCAACCTCTGCAGCTGAAGACGCGACGGCAAGTCCGCGCCACCCTCCATAGCGCCGCCTTCACCGGAAGAAGCGGCGCAACCAGTCGGGCATCCAGCTGGTCGAGGAGTCCACTTTGTTCTGCACATGGCTGGTGTCGAGATGGGTGACCGGAGCATAGCGCAGATGGACACCGCGATCCGGATCGAGAATCTGCAGGTCGCCATAGCGCACATTGCCGGCATGAGCATAGAGATTGAACGGCGCCCACACCGGGCTGCGATGATAGTCGAAGAACTCGCCCGGCTCCTCCAGTCTCGTTTTGGCGATCTCCGGTGACGCCACCGCCTCGCTGACCTGTTGCAGAGGACCGGCCGTCAGGAGTCCGGTCTTGTCATCATAGACCGGCTGGCTGCCGGCACCTGCCGACAAGCGACTCTCATCATAGCGGAAGTAGTAAGCTTTGCCGCCGACGACACGGATACGCGTTTCGAAGATGACCTTGACATTGAGGATAGAGACCGGGCGTTTGGCCATCAGATAGTACTGACCGGCCGGCAACTCCAGCCAGAAATAGCCCCGCCCCTTGAGGCCATAGACGCGCTGTCCATTGACGAAAAAGCTCGGCGTCTGCAGCTCATCGTGGTTCCAGGCGTTGAGCGGTCGATAAATGTAGACGATGGCGTCGCGTGAATCGAGGGGCTGCACCGCTTCAAAAGGCACACCCGTGGTCGGGGCGATCCAGTAGCCGGGCGTGGTAGCATTGAGCACCGAGCTGGAGAGATTCTTCTGCAGGGTGGCCTTGACGTCCATGAACCCTTGATTGCTGCATCCAGCCAGCCACAACACCGCCAGCACCACTCCAGAGCGCATCCGCATCATCAGTCCCTCGTCGCCACACGTCGCCTGTCATCGGCGATTCTTGTCTTGCTCGTCATCAGCCACAGCCACCCGACAGTATCAGTTTCACAACACATTTGAACAGTGTGATTTGGTAAAGACAGCGATCTCCTATCTATACTGACAACGAGCCCCCCAGAGACCGTCGCCATGAACGAGCCACGACGCATCGAGCACCCCCTCTACAAGCTCTTGCAAGAGGAGAATATTCCGGCCTTCAATGCCGCGCGTACACGCGGTGAAAGTGTCAATCTCAGCGGTGCCTATCTGCGCGGTCTCGACCTGCGCGGCATGGATGCACGCGGCCTCGACCTGAGCGACGCCTATCTGCGTTCGGCCGATCTGCGCGGCATCGACTTTCGCGAAACGCGCCTCGAAGGTGCGAGCCTGCACGAAGCGAAGATCTCCGGCGTCTACTTTCCCGTCGACATCAGCGCTCACGAGATCTTTTTGTCGGTCGACCGTGGCACTCGCCTGCGCGCACAGCGATGAACGGCCTGCGTCTGCTCCTGCTCCTCATCGCCACCCTGCTCGGCGCCTGCGGCTATGTGCGCTCGGAACACTATGACCTCAGCGATACGCGCGACCAGGTGACGATCGGTCAGGCGCTCAACAGCGATAATCAGGTGATCGACGCGCACGGCGCCTTGCGCCTGCACGCGCAAGCGCTGTTTCTGCAGCTGCGCGATCTGCACGCCGACATCGGCACACATCAGATGCACTGCCGCCTGCAGGATGCGCATGGCGACATCATCGATGAACAGACACAGAGCATCGTCCAGGCCCCCGGACAGACCCTCCTGCTCGGCATCTGCTATTTCCCCCTGCACCGCGACCTCGTCACCGGTTTATGGCACTATGACATCGATCTCGACGACGCTCCGGTCGCTGACGATCACCTGATCATGCGCCCCTGACATCACCCGCAGATGCGAGGTCCTTATGAAAACTCTCCTGCTGGCGTCAGCCCTGGCCAGCGGCGGCCGCGAACACGCCTGCTGGCGTGCGCCGCGCGTGCTGACACCATGGAAACCGCGCTTGCACACCTATGAGCGCAGCGTCCAGCCACGCCCCTTCTTCTTCCGCCAGCCATCGCCTGCACGGCATGCCCCTGGCCACCCTCCTCGGTCAGGGTGACCGACGCTGGCAAGCTCTGCTCGGCGACCATGCCATCCTGGCGCCAACGCGCACGACGATCATCGCCTATCGCAGCTATGAGGAAGCCGAGCGCACCCTGCTCATCGGTCATCGTCGTCATCCTCTGTGTTGTTGAGTTCGCAAACCAACCTCTACCGAAGATGCGCGATGACCAGCTACTCCCTTCTGTTACACCACTTCCTGGGACACGATCGCGCTATGGTTAGAGGGCGATGCTTACTTCGCGCTCGTTGTAAGTCAGGCCCTTACCCGAGTAGTCCATCCGGGTGTAAGCCGGAGCCGCCGAAAATTTCGCCACTAACCTATTTGACAAGTTAACTGATTAGGTTATGATTTCTACATGGAAAAAGGCACACCACACTGCAAGCTGTCAGTCGTCAAAGCCTTCGCAAAGGCTGGGCAGGTCAGAGCTACAGCAACCGCCTACAACGGAGCGCGTGAGCTTGGCATCAATGACCTGTCCGGAATGTGCGCCGTTGTCTTGGCGCTCACTTCCGCCGACTTCTACAAGAGCATGACCACCCATGCCGATCACACGATTTGGCAGGACGTGTACCACGCCAAGACAGCGAGCGGCGATGAGGTGTACCTGAAGCTGACCGTCATTGATGACGTGCTGATCGTTTCCTTCAAGGAGCTATGACCATGAAATGCCCATGCTGCGGCGCGGCGGAATTGATCCACGACACGCGCGATATGCCCTATACCTACAAGGGCGAATCCACCACCATCCCAGCGGTGACGGGCGACTTCTGCCCCGCTTGCGGGGAAGTTGTCTTGAACCGCGAGCACGGCGAAGGTTACAGCGAAATGGTCGGCCTGTTCCAACGTCAGGTGAATGCCGCCTACGTCGATCCCGCCTACATCGCCAAGGTACGCCGGAAACTCGACCTTGACCAGCGGCAGGCTGCCGAACTCTTCGGCGGTGGCGTCAATGCCTTCTCGCGCTACGAAAACGGCAAGACCAAGCCGCCGCTGGCCTTGGTCAAGCTGTTCAAGCTGCTGGATCACCACCCCGACCTGCTGGCTGAGATCAGAAGCGCTTGACGGAATTTTTCTGGGGTTCCGGCTTAAGTCTGTTCGCTGTTCCGTAGCGCATCTTGTCCGCCAAACGATCATTAGTCGGCCATTAAGATAGGCGGACAAAAGGGGCGGCAATGGATCTGATCAGGTATGCGCGGGTATCGACGGCGGAGCAGGACACCGCCTTGCAAACGGATGCGCTACGCAAGGCAGGCTGTGAATGTATTTTTGAGGACATGGCTTCCGGGACAAAAACCGACCGCCCCGGCTTGGCGGATCGCTGGCCTGTCTGCGCGATGGCGACGTGCTGGCCGTCTGGCGGCTGGACGCTCGATGCCGCACCTGATCGAGACGATAGACGCACTGGAAGCGCGTGGCGTCGGCTTCCGGTCGCTGACCGAAAGCATCGACATCACCACACCGGGCGGGCGGCTCGTCTTTAATCAGGTCATCGATGCGCACGGTGCCTTGCGCCTGCACGCGCAAGCGCTGTTTCTGCAGCTGCGCGATCTGCACGCCGACATCGGCACACATCAGATGCACTGCCGCCTGCAGGATGCGCATGGCGACATCATCGATGAACAGACACAGAGCATCGTCCAGGCCCCCGGACAGACCCTCCTGCTCGGCATCTGCTATTTCCCCCTGCACCGCGACCTCGTCACCGGTTTATGGCACTATGACATCGATCTCGACGACGCTCCGGTCGCTGACGATCACCTGATCATGCGCCCCTGACATTACCCGCAGATGCGAGGTCCTTATGAAAACTCTCCTGCTGGCGTCAGCCCTGGCCAGCGGCGGCCGCGAACGCGCCTGCTGGCGTGCGCCGCGCGTGCTGACACCATGGAAGCCGCGCTTGCACACCTATGAGCGCAGCGTCCAGCCACGCCCCTGGCCTGATCAGGCCAAGGTCGCCCTGAGCGCTGCAGGCTCGCTGCATCGTCACGCCGCCCTGCTGCGTCGCAGCGGCATCCGCCCTCTGCTCATCGGTGGCGATCATTCCGAAGCCATCGGCTTTTGGAGCGGTATCGCCAGCGTCTATGGGTGCGCCCTCGGCATGATCTGGATCGACGCGCATCTCGACAGCCACACCCCTTCTTCTTCCGCCAGCCATCGCCTGCACGGCATGCCCCTGGCCACCCTCCTCGGTCAGGGTGACCGACGCTGGCAAACTCTGCTCGGCGACCATGCCATCCTGGCGCCGACGCGCACGACGATCATCGCCTATCGCAGCTATGAGGAAGCCGAGCGCACCCTGCTCATCGGCCTCGGTGTCACCCTGATCAGCGCCGACGAACTGCAGCGCCGCGGCTGGCCACAGGTCTGGCAGGCAGCGCGACGACGCGCCAGCCGGGACGGACAGGCTTATGGTGTCAGCCTCGACCTCGATGCCTTGTCACCGCACGATGCCCCCGGCGTCAGTGTCCCCGTCGCCGGGGGCATCGATCTGAACCATCTGCAGCGCAGTTGGCGGCAGCTGCGACATGACCGCTCTTGCAAGGGGCTGGAGATCGCCGAATTCAATCCCGCTCGTGACCATCGTGGCCGTACCCGGGCTTTATTGCACCGCCTGATCGCCACCCATGTGCCATCGACGCGCCTATGAACAGACTTGCCTTTTGGCGACATTCTGCTATCCTTCGCGGCCTTGGGCGATTAACTCAGCGGTAGAGTGCCACCTTCACACGGTGGAAGTCACTGGTTCGATCCCAGTATCGCCCACCACATCAACACACCAGCTGCCCTGCCCGGGCGCTGATGTTCCGCCTCACTGGCAAGACTTCGGCCTGATGATCACTGATCGTAGGCATGCTTTTAAGGGATCCACATGATGTGGGTCCCTTTTTTTATATTGATCGACTTAGGTCATCATCACCCAGAACACCGTCTCTAACGCCTATCCCCCGATCGCTGCATCACTCATCGGGTAACAGCAGCTTCTGACACGACCGAGCACAGAGCTTTCCCAGCCGCTGGGCAATCCATTATCATCGCCCGATCATCACCTGCTCCTGCCTGACTGGAAACTTGCCGATGCGTTATGGACGACCGACACTGCTGCTTCTGCTCGCCTGCTGCGTCGCCTGGACACAGGCGCAGGTCGTGCGTGTCCAGGCTCTCAGCCTCGACAGCACGCCGCTGTACGGCGCCGACATGACGCATTTCGCCTACACCAATGCCCACGCCCCGCAGGGTGGCTCACTGCGCCTGTCGGCCTTTGGCACCTTCGACAGCCTCAACCCCTTTCTCGACAAGGGCACGCCCGCCGAAGGGCTCGGACAGGTCTTCGAGACCCTCGGCCAGCGCTCCGAGGATGAGCCTTTCTCGGTCTATCCTCTCGTCGCCGCCGCCTTTGAGTACGATCCACAGGATCGCAGCTGGATGATCTTCGACATCGATCCACGCGCGCGTTTCGCCAATGGCGCCAAGATCCAGGCTGCCGATGTGGCCTACAGCTTTCACGCCATCATGACACAGGGCGATCCTGGCTACCGCGTCATGCTCGCCGGCGTCCGCGACGTGCAGGTGCTGTCGCCGCTGCGCCTGCGTTTCGACTTCCGCTCGCGTCAGGATCGTTCCCTGCCGCTGCTGTTGGCCAGCCAATTGCCCATACTCTCGGCCGATTACTACCGCCACCACGCCTTCGCCCACACCACCTTGACGCCACCGCTCGGATCCGGTCCTTATCAGATCGAGCGCGTCGACCCCGGCCACGAGATCGTCTATCGCCGTAATCCTCACTACTGGGGCGCCCATCTGCCGGTCAATGTCGGCTGCTATAACATCGACCGTATCACCTATATCTACTACCGCGATGCCGTCGTCGCGCAGGAAGCCTTCAAGGCCGGGCAGTACGATCTGCGTCTGGAGAACAAGGCGAAAAACTGGGCCAAACTCTACAACTTCCCTGCGGCACGGCAGGGCTGGGTGCGCAAGGAGGCACTGCGCAATGGCAATCCTGCCGGCATGCAGGGTCTGGTCTTCAACATTCGCCGCAAGTACTTTCAGGACCGCCGTGTGCGCGAGGCGATCGCCCAGGCCTTTGACTTCGAGTGGAGTAACCGCTTCCTGTTCTATGGCGCCTATCGCCGCGATGACTCCTATTTCGCCAACTCCGAGCTCGCCTGCCCTCCCGGCCCCCTGCACCGCGACGTCGCCGCGCTGCTCGAGCCTTACCGCGCACAGCTACCGGCGAGCGTCTTCAGCGGTGTGCGCATGCCGGTCAGCGACGGCCATGGCAGTGACCGTAACAACCTGATCTACGCCCAGTCCCTGCTCAAGCAGGCCGGCTATCGCGTCGTCAATGATCGCCTCGTCGATGCGCAGGGACAGAGCATGCGCTTTGAGGTTCTCAACGCTCAGCCGGAGATGAACCGCATCATCGAGCCCTTCCTGCGCAATCTCGAAAAGCTCGGCATCCATGCCACCTTGCGTAATGTCGACGTGTCGCAATACATCAATCGCATGCGCCGCTTCGACTTCGACATGACCATCAGCTCCTTTCCGCAGACCCTGTCGCCGGGGGGCGAACAGCGCAACACCTGGAGCAGTCAGGCGGCCGCACGTCCGGGCAGCCAGAACATCATCGGCATTCACGATCCGGTCGTCGATCACCTGATCGATCTCATCCTGCAGGCGAAGGATCGCCGCCAGCTGATCACCGCCACCCAGGCTCTCGACCGCGTCCTCATGGCGCACTGGTATCTGATCCCGCAATACTATGTCGACAGCTATCGCGTCGCTTACTGGAATTACCTGCGCCACCCGGCCATCCTGCCACGCTACGCCTTCGACCTCGGCACCTGGTGGGTCGATGCCGCTGCCTGGCCCGCCGTCCGCGCCCACCA
Organism: Pseudomonadota bacterium; assembly: GCA_021833365.1. Lineage (GTDB taxonomy): Bacteria > Pseudomonadota > Gammaproteobacteria > Pseudomonadales > Moraxellaceae > JAJZHK01. The sequence goes on from JAKBFV010000008.1 coordinate 33,520, forward strand.
AGATGCCGGAGACTGACATGTTGAACTATCTGCTGCGCCGCCTCCTGCTCGTCATTCCGACCCTGTTCGGCATCCTGGTGATCAATTTCGTCATCATCCAATCAGCGCCCGGTGGACCGGTCGATCAGACCATCGCCCGCCTGCAGGGCCAGATGGGTAATGGCAGCCGTATCGGTGCCGCCGGCGCGGAAGCCGGTGGCGCCGCCAGCAGCCGCGCCGAGGAAGACAGTCTCTATCGCGGCGCACAGGGCCTGAGTCCCGAACTCATCGCCCAGATCAAGAAACAGTATGGTTTCGATCAACCGGCCAGCACGCGTTTCTGGATCATGCTGCGTCATTATCTGCACTTCGATCTCGGCACCAGTTTCTATCGCGACACACCGGTGACCCAGCTCATCCTGCAAAAGATGCCGGTCTCCATCTCGCTCGGTCTGTGGAGCACCCTCGTCATCTATCTCGTCTCCATCCCCCTCGGCATGGCCAAGGCTCTCTACCATGGCCATCGCTTCGACGTCTGGAGCAGCGCCTTGATCATCGTCGGCAATGCCATCCCAGGCTTTCTGTTCGCCATCGTCCTCATCGTCGTCTTCGCTGGCGGCACCTATCTGCAGTGGTTTCCGATGCAGGGCCTGTTCTCGGCGCATTGGCAGCAATTGCCCTGGTGGGACAAAATCACCGACTATCTGCACCATCTCATACTGCCGGTGTTCTGCATGGTCATCGGCGGCTTCGCCTCCCTCACCCTGCTCACCAAGAACAGCTTTCTCGATGAGATTCACAAGCAATATGTGATGACGGCGCGCGCCAAGGGCCTCGATGAGCGCCAGGTGCTCTATGGTCACGTCTTTCGCAACGCCATGCTCATCGTCATCGCCGGTCTGCCCGCCACCCTGCTCGGCGTCTTTTTCACCAGCTCCTTGCTCATCGAGGTCATCTTCAATCTCGACGGCATGGGGCTGCTCAGCTTCGAATCGGCGGTCAACCGCGACTATCCGGTCATCTTCGGCATGCTCTTCATCTTCACCCTGTTCAGCCTGCTGCTGAAGATCCTCTCCGATCTGACCTATACCCTGGTCGATCCGCGCATCGATTTCGAGGAACGCTCATGACCCTGTCCCCGCTCACGCAACGACGTCTGGCGGTTTTTCGCGCCCATCGCCGCGCCTGGTGGTCTTTGTGGATCTTCGTCACCCTGTTCACGCTCAGCCTCGCCGCCAACATCCTCGCCAATGATCGCCCCCTGCTCATCGAGTTTCGCGGCCAGTTGCTCGTCCCCCTGTGGCACGACTACCCGGAGACCTTCTTCGGCGGCAGCTTTCTCACCCATGCCGACTACCGCGATCCCTATGTCCAGGGACTGATCCGGGCGCACGGCTGGATGCTCTGGCCGCCCCTGCACTTCAGCTATCAGACCATCAATTACAACCTCGATGTGCCAACGCCGGCGCCGCCCTCGGCAGAAAACCTCCTCGGCACCGATGATCAGGGACGTGATGTGCTGGTGCGTCTGATCTATGGCTTTCGCACCTCGGTACTCTTCGCTCTCGTACTGACCTTGTTCAGCTCGCTCATCGGCATCAGCGCCGGCGCCCTCATGGGCTATTACGGCGGCTGGGTCGATCTGTGCGGCCAGCGTTTCATGGAAATATGGTCGGGTCTGCCCATGCTCTATCTGTTGATCATCATGTCGAGTCTGTTCACCCCCAATTTCTGGTGGCTGCTCGGCATCATGCTGCTGTTCAGCTGGATGCATCTGGTCGATCTCGTCCGTGCCGAGTTCCTGCGTGGCCGCAATCTCGAGTATGTGCGTGCAGCGCGCGCTCTCGGCCTGTCGGACCTGCGCATCATGTGGCGGCATGTCCTGCCCAATGCCATGGTCTCGACGATGACCTTTCTACCCTTTCTCATCACCGGCGCCATCGGCACCCTGACCTCGCTCGACTTTCTCGGCTTCGGCCTGCCGCCTGGATCGCCTTCACTCGGCGAGCTGCTCGCTCAGGGCAAGGCCAATCTCGATGCGCCCTGGCTGGCACTGACCGGCTTTTTCACCCTCGGACTGCTGCTCACCCTGCTGATCTTCATCGGCGAAGGGGTGCGCGATGCCTTCGACCCGAGGATTCAGCCATGACGCCCCTGCTCGAACTGCGCCATCTGCACCTGAGCATCGCCGGACAGGAGATCCTGCACGACGTCAGCCTCAGTCTGCCGACTGGACGCACCACCGCCTTGGTCGGTGAATCCGGGTCCGGCAAGTCGATGACCGCCGCCGCCATCCTGCGCCTGCTGCCACCGCGTGCATATTGCCAGGGTGAGGTGCTGTGGCAGGGCGACAATCTGTTGCAGTGCAGCGAACGCCGCCTGCGCGGACTGCGCGGTGGTGAGCTGGCGATGATCTATCAGGAGCCCTTATCGGCACTCAATCCCCTGCATCGCGTCGGCCGCCAGATCTGCGAAGGCATGATCGTGCATCGCGGCTTGCGTCAGAACGCCGCCACGCAACGCGCCCGTACCCTGCTCAGCGAGGTTGGACTACCCACCGACCTGCTCGAGCGTTATCCGCACGAGCTCTCCGGCGGTCAACGCCAGCGCGTCATGATCGCCATGGCCCTGGCCAATGAGCCGCGCCTGCTCATCGCCGATGAGCCGACCACCGCTCTCGACGTCACCCTGCAACGCCAGATCCTCGATCTCCTGCACAGCCTGCAGGAGCGTCGCCAGCTGACCCTGCTCTTCATCACCCACGACCTGTCCCTCGTCCGCCACTACAGCGATCAGGTGGCGGTAATGCAGGCCGGCCGCATCATCGAGCAGGCGGCCACGCCCGACCTCTTCACCCGGGCACAACACCCTTATACCCAGACCCTGCTCGCCGCCGAACCGAGCGGCGGTCCGGTGGCGAACGCGGCGACCGACACCGCCCTGCTCGATGTGCGTGGCCTGCGCGTCGATTTCCCCCTGCGCAGCGGCCTGCTCCGCCGTGTACAGCGCGTCGTCAGCGCCCTGCAGGGCGTCGACTTGCAACTGCACGCCGGGCGCACCTATGGCGTCGTCGGGGAGTCGGGTTCAGGCAAGACCACCCTGGGACTGGCCCTGCTGCGTCTGATCGCGGCGCAAGGCGAGGTGCTGTTCATGGGGCAGGACCTGATGCGCCTCGACGCACGCGCCCTGCGCCCCTGGCGGCGGCATCTGCAGATGGTCTTCCAAGACCCTTACGCCAGCTTGAGTCCACGCCAGAACGTCGCCCAGACGCTCGCCGAAGGCCTCGCCATCCATGACATCGATCGCGCCGAATGTCAGCGCCGCATCGACCAGGCCTTGCGTGACGTGCAGCTCGATCCGGCCCTGCAGGAGCGCTACCCGCACGAGTTCTCCGGTGGTCAACGGCAGCGTATCGCCATCGCCCGCGCCCTCGTTCTGCAACCCCGACTCATCGTTCTCGATGAGCCGACCTCGGCCCTCGATCGCAGCGTCCAGAAACAGGTCGTCGACCTGCTGCGACAACTGCAGGAACGCTACCGCTTCGCGATGATCTTCATCAGCCATGACCTCAAGGTGGTCAAGGCCCTGAGCCATCATCTCCTCGTCCTGCGCGCCGGCCAAGTGATCGAACAGGGCGACGCTGCCAGCATCTTCGCCGACCCGGAGCAGGACTATACCCGTCTCCTGCTCACCGCTGCGGGACTGTTCGACGGATGAGGAAGGCGCCGCGCTTGTGTATACTCGTGCCCTCTCGATCAGATAAGGAGATGGTTCATGGGATTTCTCAGCGGCAAACGCGCGCTCATCATCGGCGTCGCCAGCAAATTGTCGATCGCCTATGGCATCGCCCAGGCGATGTATCGTGAAGGCGCCGAACTCGCCTTCTCCTATCAGAATGACAAGCTCAAGGGGCGCGTCGAGGAGTTCGCTGCCAGCATGGGGTCATCGCTCACCTTCCCCTGTGACGTCGCCGCCGACGACCAGATCGATGCCCTATTCACCCAACTGGCGCAGCATTGGGATGGCCTCGACATCGTCGTGCACGCGGTCGCCTTTGCTCCCGCCCAGGAACTCGAGGGCGACTATCTCGACGTCAGCACGCGCGAGGGCTTTCGTATCGCCCACGAGATCAGCTCCTACAGCCTGACCGCCGTCGCCCGTGCCGCCCGCCCCCTGCTGCAAGGCCGCGCTGGTGCCCTGCTCACCCTGAGCTATCTCGGTGCTGAACGCGTTCTGCCCAATTACAACGTCATGGGTCTGGCCAAAGCCAGCCTCGAGGCCAACGTCCGCTATCTCGCCTCCAGCCTCGGCCCACAAGGCATCCGCATCAATGCCATCTCGGCCGGCCCCATCCGCACCCTCGCTGCCAGCGGCATCAAGAGCTTCCGCAAGATGCTCGCCTACAACGAAGCGGCGACCCCCCTGCGCCGCAACGTCAGCATCGAGGAAGTCGGCAATGCCGCCGCTTTCCTGTGCTCGGACCTCGCCTCCGGCATCCACGGCGAAGTCATCTATGTCGACGGCGGCTTCCACAGCGTCGCCATGCCACCGCTGGAACAGGCGCAGGCCCTGCACAAGGACGAATGAAGAAAGCCGGTCAGGGCAACTGAAAGAGGCGACGTGTGTTGGCGGTCAAAGTCGCCGCCAGATCCTCGAGCGCGACGCCGCGTACCTGCGCCAGTGCACGCGCGACGTCGACCACCCAGGCCGGCTCATTGCTCTTGCCACGATGCGGCACCGGCGCCAGCCAGGGACTGTCGGTCTCGACGAGCAGACGATCGGCTGGCACGGCGCGCGCGACACGGCGCAAGTCATCAGCGTTCTTGAAGCTGATGATGCCGGAAAAAGAGATGTAGAAGCCGAGATCGAGAGCCGCCTTGGCGGTTTCCCAATCCTCGGTGAAGCAGTGCATGACACCGGCACGTTCGCCGGCGTGGCGTAACAGCGCCAAAGTCGCCGCTGGTGCCGCGCGCGTATGGATGATCAAAGGCTTGTCGAGTTCACGCGCCAGATCGATGTGCAGACGCAAGCTCTCACTCTGCACGTCACTGACCGCTCCCTCGTGATAAGCATCGAGACCGGTCTCGCCGATGGCGACGACGCGCGGATGCTGCGCCCAGGCGCGCAGAGCGGCGATGTCCGGCAGCTGGTCAGCGAGGTGGCAAGGATGCACGCCGACGCTGGCGTAGACGTCGGCGTGCGCCTCAGCCAGGGCCATGACCTCGCCCTGAGTAGCGAGATCGACGCCGACGCAGATCATGCCGAGTACCCCGGCCTGACGTGCGGCAGCGAGGGCGGTGGCGGCATCGACAGCGAGCAGATTGAGATGACAGTGCGAATCCCACATGGCGATCACATGGTCAGGGTCGGCCGGTCACCAGCCATATGACCGGCGATCAGCTTCTCGATGCGCGCTCGCATGCGCTCGCCTTCCGCACCGAGAAACTGCACGCCGATGCCGGTCGGCACGCCCATCGAATCGCGACTGCTGGCACCATCAGAAGACAGCCAGACGACCTTGCCCGGCACCGGCGAGGCGCGCTGATCATCCCAGAGCTTGATCAGCAAGGAGACTTCGGCCGCCATCGGATACTTCTTCTTGGTCGGCACGAACACGCCACCATCTTGCAAAAAAGGCATGTAGTAGGCATACAACATGTCCAGGTTGCTGATCGGCAGATTCAGCATATAACTTTCAAAACCACTCATCGTAAGCCTCCACGTCGCGACCAGCGCGCGATGTCCAGGGCCAGGGTCTCGAGCAGGAGCTGCAGCTGCAGATGGCCGGCCAGATCGCGGCGCAAGGCGATCAGGCGCTGCCAGAAGGCATGCAGGCGCTCGGTCTGGATACTCGTCACCATGCTATCATAGTCGCTGACGAGATCAGGATGATGTAAATCCTCTGTCCGCCCCAGCCGACAGCACAGCAGATCCTCGACCCACTGCGCCAGAATATCCGCGAGGATGAGCGTATCGCCCCAGGACTTCCAGGTCGCCGCCACGGCGATGGCGTCGCGGCGACCGCTGTGCAGGGCTTGCACATCCGCCCACAAGGCCGACCGCCGCCGCGGCCAATCGGCAGCGAGCAGAGCCTGTGCACGCAAGGGTGCGGCGCGTGCCATCTGCAGGGCGACGCCCGCCCACTCACCACCGCCTTGCGTCTGCAGCCAGTCCTGCGCCTGTGCGCCACTGGCGCGCGGCAAGACCCAGACCTGACAACGGCTGCGCACCGTCGCCAGCAGTTCACTCGGACGCTCACTGAGCAGGAGCAGCAACACCCGCTCTCCCGGCTCTTCGAGAGTCTTGAGCAAGGCATTGGCGGCCTGCACATTCATGCGCTCGGCCGGCTCGATGAGCACCACCCGCCAGCCACCGAACTGGGCGCGCTGCTGTAAAAAACCGACGACTTGACGGACCGCGTCGACCTTGATCGGCGCGTCGGTCTCTTCCGGCAGCAAACTCAGAAAATCCGGGTGCGTGCCGGCGAGAAAGAGCTGGCATGAGCGGCACTGACCACACGCCAGCGCCGCGTCGCCCTGACAGAGCTGATGCATGGCGAGGGCGCGCACGAATTGCTCACCGCCATGCCCCGCCGCCGCCTGCAAAAGCAGGGCATGCGCCGGGCGCTGCGCGTGCGCCTGACGCAGGCGTTCATAGAACAGCGTCTGCCAGGGCCAGAGCAGAGCCTGTGTCATGAGCACACCGTGGCGACATGCCGTTCGAGCTGGCGCAGCAGATCGGCGCGCACCGCTGCTATCGGCTGCGCCGCATCGATGCGCTGATGGCTGGCGTAGCGTTGGCAACGCTCGGCGTAGACGGCCTGCACACGCTGCATGAAGCCTGTCGATTCAGCACCGATGCGATCGGCATCGCCGCTGCGCTGCGCGGCGCGCGCCAGTCCGATGGCGATGGGGACGTCGAGCCAGAGGACAAGGCCGGGACGCAGGTCGCCCTGCACCCAGCGCTCGAGCTCGGCGATGCGCGCGCTGGCGATACCACGCCCTCCCCCCTGATAGGCATAACTGGCGTCACTGAAGCGATCGAGGACCACCCAGGTCCCGGCCTGCAGGCGCGGCAACACCTCCTGCTGCAGATGCTGGGCGCGCGCCGCAAAGACCATGAACAGTTCGCTCAGCGCACTCACCGCCTCCTGGCGCGGGCGTAAGATCAACTCCCGCAACTCTTCACCGAGCTCGGTGCCACCCGGCTCACGGCTGCACCACAAGGGCAGGCCGCGCGCCTCGAACCAGTCGCGCACCGCCTGCAAAGCGCTGCTCTTGCCGGCGCCTTCGCCGCCTTCGAGGGTGATCAGACGCTGCCCAGGGTTCACAGATGACTCCGGTAATCGGCGCGCCGGTGGCGCTGATAACGCTGCACGGCAGCGTTCTGCTCCGGCAAAGTGGCACTGAAGACATGGTGGCCATCGCCACGCGCGACAAAATAGAGATCGTCGGTCGACAGCGGATGCACAGCCGCCCAAAGAGCGGCGCGACCGGGCATGGCGATAGGCGTCGGCGGCAAACCCTGGATGCAGTAAGTGTTATAGGGCGTCGGCGTGCGCAGATCAGCGCTGCGCAGACGGCCATGATAGGTCTCGCCCAGACCATAGATGACACTAGGATCGGTCTGCAAGCGCATGCCCAGACGCAGACGATGCACGAAGACACCGGCGATATGACGGCGTTCCTCGGTCGCGCCCGTCTCTTTTTCGATGAGCGAGGCCATGATCAGCGCCTGATACGGCGATTGATAGGGCAAGCCGGGATCACGCCCCGCCCAGGCCACGGCGAGCAGCTTCTGCTGCCGATGCAGCATGCTGGCGAGCAGGACGCGCACCGGCAACCCGGGAACATAGCCATAGGTATCGGGCGCCAGCCAGCCCTCGAGGCGGCCACCGGTGGGGGCCAGCGCCGCTGTCCAATCGCCAGAGCCCGCCGGCCAGACCAGATCGGCCTGCTGATGCAGGCGCTGCTCGAGCATCTGCCAGGTCATGCCCTCGACGAGAGTGACGCGTTGCACATAGCGACCCGGGCTATCGCTGAGCAAACGCAGCAAACCCCAGCCATCGAGACCTTTTTGCAAAGGATAGACACCGGCGACGAGACGCACATCACGCGCCCACAGATGTTCGTAGAGCAGCAGACCCCAGGCTCCCGGCAGGATGCCGCGCTCGCCAAGACGATGGGTGAGCGCATAAAGACTGTCACCGTGACGCACCTCGATCTGCACACCGGCACCGACCTGCAAGGGCTGGTAGCCGCTCCAGGCGACCCAGGCGGCGAGCACAAAAACGGCGGCACACAGCCAGCGCCATGCCTTAAACATGCCGCAGAACCTGCGTCAGTTCCATCTGCAGCTTGCTGGTGATGACTCCCGTACCCATGCTGCGCCCCAGAAGATCATGCACGGGCATGATGCCACGCACGGCATTGCAAAAAAAGACTTCATCGGCGGCAAGAAAATCGGACACATCGAGAGCGCAGATGCGCGTCGGTATGCGTACCTTGCGGCAGCGCTCGAGCACCCAGGCACGCATGACACCGGCAACGCCGCACTCATCGATGATCGGCGTGTGCAGGACGTAGCGATGCACCATGAAGACATTGCTCGCCACGCCCTCGATGACACGCCCGGCGATATCCTGCACCAGGGCTTCATCGCAGCCGGGATGACCGTCGAGTTCGGCCTGCAGGATGACCTGCTCGAGGCGATTGAGGTGTTTGAGTCCGGCCAGCATGGGCTGATGACCGAGGCGCTGCTGCAGGAGGGTGGCGCGCACTTCCTCGACGGCGGGAGGCAAAGGCCGCCAGTGGCTGATCAGGCGCACGGTACTGTCCGGGAGCGGGCGATAAGCACCGCCCTGACCACGCGTCAGGGTCAGACGCAACACCCCGCTGTCGAGCTGTGCCAGATGGCCGGCGAGATGATCTTCGATATGCGCCATGCTGACGTCGAGGCGCAGGCGGTCGATCGCCTGCAGTAGGCGATCACGGTGCCAGGACCACAGGGGTAGACCGGCATCCTGGACGCGCATGGTTTCGAAGACACCGTCGCCGAAGAGCAGACCGCGATCCTGCCAGGCGACATCGTCATCGGCACGACCATCGACCCACTGGCGTGCTTGCACGCTAGGGAACCCGGGCAAAGACGAGGGAGCCGTTGGTGCCACCAAAACCAAAGGAATTGCTCAGCACCACACGCACATCGGCTTGTCGCGCTTGATGCGGCACATAATCGAGACGGCAATCGGGATCGACGTGATCGAGGTTGATGGTCGGCGGAATCACCCCGTGCTGTATCGTCAAAATACTGATGATCGCTTCGACAGCACCGGCTGCGCCGAGCAGATGCCCGGTCATCGATTTGGTCGAGCTGACCGGCGTACGCACCGCCGCGTCGGCGAAGACCGTCTCGATGGCGCGCGACTCGGCGAGATCGCCGGCGCTGGTGGAAGTGCCGTGAGCGTTGATGTAGTCGACAGCATCCGGCGACAGGCCAGCATCGCGCAGGGCATGACGCATCGCCTGTGCCGCGCCGCGCCCGTCTTCCGGCGGCGAGGTGACATGAAAAGCATCGTCACTCATGCCAAACCCGATGAGCTCAGCATAGATCCTGGCACCGCGCGCGCGCGCATGCTCATAGTCCTCGAGCACCAGCGCACCGGCGCCGTCAGCGAGCACGAAGCCATCGCGGTCACGATCAAAAGGGCGGCTGGCTGCCGTCGGATCGTCATTGCGCACTGACAGGGCACGGCAGGCATTGAAACCGGCGATGCCAAGCGGCGTCGATGCCTTTTCGGCGCCGCCGGCGAGCATGACATCGGCGTCGCCGTAGGCGATGCAGCGCGCCGCCAGGCCGATGCTGTGCGTACCGGTGGTACAGGCGGTGGTCAGAGCCAGATTCGGGCCCTGCAAACCCAGCCGTATGGCGAGATTGCCGGCGATCATATTGATCACCTGACCGGCGACGAAAAATGGCGAGATGCGCCGTGGGCCTTCGCTGAGCAGGGTCTGGTGGCCGGCTTCGATACCGCTGATGCCACCGATACCCGACCCCATGCAGACGCCATAACGCTCGCCATCAGCGGCACCGACCGCGAGGCCGCTATCAGCCCAGGCCTGCAGCCCTGCCACCAGACCATAGACCATAAAGTCGTCCATGCGTCGCGCTTCTTTGGCCGGCAACCAGGCATCGCTGCTGAAATCCTGCAGGACGCCGGCAAACTGTGTCGCAAAGCCGCTCGTGTCGAAATGGGTGATGTTGCGGATACCGCTGCGTCCGGCGCATAGGCCTTCCCAGGTCGATGCCACGGAATTGCCCAGACAGGTCAGCATCCCCATCCCGGTCACCACCACACGTCGGCGCGCCATGCTAGCCTCCCAGCTGTCCGTCGAAACAAATTTCCGGCTGCTTGCGCACCCGAAAAAAAGCCGCAGTCTGACGAGCTGCGGCTGATGGGCGGGACGGTCGTCCCCGGCACCTCAGGACTTCAGTCCTTGCTGTGTGCCACCACATAATCGATCGCCGCCTGGACGGTGGTGATCTTCTCGGCTTCTTCGTCAGGGATCTCGGTCTCGAACTCTTCTTCGAGGGCCATCACCAACTCGACGGTATCGAGCGAGTCGGCACCCAGATCATCGACAAACGATGCTTCATTGGTCACCTGCTCCGCCTTGACGCCGAGCTGCTCGGCAATGATCTTCTTCACTCGTTCTTCGATGCTGCTCACGCTGTCTTCTCCTCTGTCTGGGTGTATCCCTACAGGACGGCGCTAGTTTATTGAAGCACCTCAAGACCTGCAAGCATCCCCGCACAATGAATCCGTAAATAGATATATCGCCTTTTAATTCATAAAGTTAAATCTAGGCCATATACATCCCGCCATTGACATGCAGGGTCTGACCGGTGATATAGGAGGCCGCTTCACTCGCCAAAAAGCCGACCGCGTGGGCGATATCCTCGGGGCGCCCGAGGGCCCCGAGGGGAATCTGCGCCAGCAGGGATTGCTGTACTTCCTCGCCGAGAGCGTGCGTCATGTCGGTGGCGATGAAGCCCGGCGCCACCGAATTGACGGTGATATGGCGCGAACCGAGCTCGCGCGCCAGGGCGCGCGTGAAACCCTCGAGTCCAGCTTTGGCGGCAGCATAGTTGGCCTGTCCAGGATTGCCGGTATGACCGACGACGGAACCGATGTTGATGATCCGCCCCCAACGCTCTTTCATCATGCCCTTGATGCAGGCGCGGCTCATCCGGAACAGGCTGGTGAGGTTGGTGGCGATGACCTTGTCCCAGTCCTCATCCTTCATGCGCAGCATCAGGGTATCGCGGGTGATGCCGGCATTGTTGATGAGCAGAGCCGGCGTACCGAAATGCTGATTGATCTGCGCCAGGGCGTGTTCGATCGAGGCGCTATCAGCGACGTCGAGCACCATGCCGACGCCCTGACCACCGGCTTGCGCCAGCGCTTCCGAAATCTGCGTGGCGCCGGCCTCGCTGGTCGCCGTGCCGACCACGATACAGCCCTGCGCCGCCAACTGCTGGGCGATGGCCCGGCCGATACCGCGCGAAGCTCCCGTCACCAGTGCGATGCGATTCTGTAAAGACATTTCCTTCTCCCTATCCGCGCCAGCCTGGTGGCTGGGCATGCCGTTCTCGACGGCCGACATGGTAACCGATTCATCGCGCCGGCACGAAGGCATCTCATGACGCTGCCAGGCGATCGGCCAGACGACTGGCAGCGCGACAGGCCAGGGCCATGATCGTCACCTGGGGATTGACGCCGATGGATCCGGGCAGGATCGATCCATCCATGACATACAAACCGCGCCAGCCATAGACCTCGGCATCGCCAGAGACGACGCCCTGCGCCACGCTCGCACCCATGCGACAGGTCGCCAAAGGGTGATAGGCGGAGATCAGAAAATCGCGCACCGAGCTCGTCGCCAACCAGCGCCTTAGCGCCCGTTCATCGCGGAAGCGCTGCATGCGCGTCCACGACGGCACCGCCACCGAACGCGCACCGGCCGCCCAATACATGCGCGCCAGTTCGAGCACGCCCTGCCGGAACAGGCGCAGATCGGCGCCATTCATCCGATACAGGATCCACGGCCAGTCGGCGTGCGGCCCGGCCAGGACACGGCCACGCGAGCTGTCACGGATCATAAAGCCGAAATAGGCGGTGTGCTGATACTGCTCCAGAGCCTCGGTCCAGGCAGAGCCGAGCTCCGGATGCAGGAGAGCGTGCGCGAGCAGCGGTGGCGTGCCGCCTTCGAAGACCAGTCCTTCCTCCTGCCGGTCGTGGATACCAAAGCCCTGCGGAATGCTGCGCCCGTGATCCATGAAACGATGCGGGAAATCGGCGAGGACGACACCCGCCGGATGCAGACTCAAACCGCGCCCGATCTGACGATGCTCGACCCCCTGCTGCTGCAGAAAGACCGGTGTCAGCAGGCTGCCCATAGCGACGACCGTCGCCGCTGCCCGGATCTTCAAGACCCGGGGCCGGCCCTGCTGATCGACGCCGCTGGCGGTGCAACCCTGGACCTGCTGCCCTTCCCGGATCAGCGCCTGCACCTTCATACCGGTGACCAGCACGGCGCCGTCCTGCAGGGCGCGTGGGATGAAACTGACCTGCGTCGAGCGTTTGGCGGCACTTGGACAACCGAACTGGCACTGTGCCTGGCCATCGCAGCCTGGCGCATTACGCCACAGCGGCCCATAGTGCTGGTAACCACAAGCCGCCGCCCCTGCCGCCATGATGCGACCGATCTCACCGACATAGCGCGGCTCGGCCGGAGCCGACTGCAGGATGTCCTGCACCCGTGCCACCCAGGGCGCCCAGGCGTCATCCGTGAAGTCGCGCAAGCCCTGCTGCCGCCACTCCGCCAGACGCGTCGCCGGCAAGGGCATGGCGGTGCCAGAATTGATGGTCGTCGTACCTCCCACCGAGCGCCCGATCGGCACCGGAATGACGCTCTGTCCGAAGGCCATGGTCAAGCCCGAGGCACGATACAGGCGCGGGATACGCTGCAGGATGTCGCCGGCGAGTTCCTGGCGCGTCACATCATCGCCCTCCTCCAGCACGACGACGGCGAGACCACGTTCGGCCAGGGTGGCAGCGGCAGCGGCCCCTCCCGCACCGCTGCCGATGACGACGGCATCGACCTCCCAGGTCTCTTCATCAGCGAGATCCTCAGGGCGTCGTATCTGCTGACGCCAGCGTGCCGCCGGCTCCGCTGCCGGCACAGGCGGCGCTGGTGGCAGCGACAGGGCAGCGGCGACCTCTTCACGACGTGCCTGCTGCAGGCGCAAAGGCAGGGTCAGCAGACGCTCCGAGACTCCCGCCCACCCCGGCAGGGACTGCAAAAATCGACGCCGTAGAGCTACATCCGCCTGCACAAAGGACTGCCGATGACGGAGCTGGAAGCCGATACGCAGGCCTTGCAGACACCCACGCAGACCGCGCACCAGCAGAGGATGCCGGGCCAGCTCGGCGAGCAGGGCCGGCGGCAGCACGTCGGCATCGGCGGCCGGCACCAGGTTCCCTGCTGGACAGCAAGTCTCGAACAGGGCCGAGAGGAGCTGACGTTCCTGCGCTGAAAATACTGCCATCGGTCCTGCCTCCCGTTCTTGGCTGTGCATGATCTGCACGTCGCGATCTGCACATGGCCATCGCAAGGCTGACGATGAGCGGCGGCGGTTGACAGATCGCCATGAGCTGGATATTACTACGAAAACATATACTGTTTTTGCAAGGACACAACTAGGGGGTGACCATGTTCGGCATCCGCGGCTTGCTCATCCAAGAACAGATGCGCGGCTGGATCCACTGGCACGACGCTGCCCAGCCCGAGCCTCTAGCCATGGATCTGCGCGCCTACAGCGACACCCTGCTGCGCTTTGGTGGTGAACGCAGGATCGCAGGCGAACTGCATCTCGATGGCCATCCCGCCCTCGCCCTCAGCGGCAGCCTGCGCCTGGCCCTGCGCGGCCCGCACTACCGTCTGCACGTCGATCTGCCCGGACGCGGCGGCATCGACCTCATCGGCCACAAAACCTATCGCCTGCGCGGCCTGCGCGACTCCCTGGTGACCTGTCCGCTGCGCGTCTACCAGGGCGAACGCCTGCTGGCCACGGCGCAGATCCGCTACGAACAACCCCTCTATCAATTTCCCCTGCAATCCTTGCGTCTGCTGCGCGAGACTTAGCATGCGCAAAGCCAGCGCGGTGATGATGCGCGCCTGCCGTGGCGGACTCTATGAGTCTTATTATTTTCGTGCCACTTCGCGCGATGGCCGCCATGCCTTCTGGTTGAAACACAATCTCCTGCGTCGACAGGGCGAGACCGGCGTGCAGCTCGATCTCGCTTTTATCCTCTTCGACCGTCAAACCGCCAGGACGCAAGTCCTGCACCAGCGCCAGACCCTCCCCCTCAACGCCCTGCCCAAGGACTGGCAGCAAGCGCGACTCGGCAACGATGACACAGCCCGCAGCCAGATCAGCGCCACGCGCCTGCACGGTAGCGTGACTGAGGATGATCAGGTGGTGAGCTGGGACTGGGACTGCCAAGCGCAGGGACAGACCCTCTATCACTTTCCGGCCCAGATCTGGTACCACACGCCCTGGCCCAAAAAGAAGCTCCTCACCGTACAGAGCCGCCTCCTCCTGCAAGGCCATCTACGCCTGGGCGATACCGTGCTGCCGGGCCCCTGGATCGGCATGAATGGCCACAACTGGGGGCGCGAGCACGCTCATCGCTACGCCTACGCCAACTGCAACGAGTTTGCCGGTGACGAGGCTTATTTTGACGGCCTGAGCGCGCATCTGGCGCTGGCCGGCGGTCATCTCATCACGCCACCGCTCTCCCTGGCCTGTCTGCAGCTGGCTGGTCGCTGGCACCGTTTCGACAGCCTCCTGCGCGCGCCACGCCAGCATGTCAGCCGTCTCGATGATGAGCACTGGCACGTCGATCTGGTCAATCATGAACATCGCTTACGCGTGCGCGTCGATGCCGCCCCACCTGGCATCTGCGCCTGGGTCGGACTGCATTACGAACACCCCGATGGCCGCCTGAGCGTCGTGCGCAATACCAAATTCGCTCAGCTCGAACTCAGCCTCAGCACCCACTCCGGCCGCCTGATCCGGCGCCTGCACAGCGACCGTTGCGAACTGGAGACCCTCCTGCCCGAGCATGTCGCCGGCACGTCCTATCATGCCGAGCTGAGCATGCCACTTTAGACATCATGGTCACAACAGGCATGGACAGAGGTCGTTACCCTCCGGGTTTTCCGATAGGATGGCAAGCATCGCAGGCAATGCATACGCATTGCTGACGTGGGGTGATTGCATGACCCTGCAAAGGGTGCACTCCTTTTGACCGGAGAACATCATGGCTGCCACCCTCGAAGTCGAATCCACGCTGACCGAGCGCTACCAAACCACGATACCGGAAACTGTGCGCTGCGCCCTCCATCTGGGCAAACGCGACAAGAGCCACTACACCATTCGCCCTGGCGGCGATGTTGTGCTGTCGCGCGCCGAGCCCACTGAGGAATCCGATCCTGTGCTTGGGTTTTTCCTCGGCTTTCTGGCCCGCGACATGGCCAGCCCTCCGGAGCGCCTGCAGACCATTGATGCCGGTTTCGTGCAGCGCCTCCGGTCGCTGACCGGTGGCATCGAAATCGATCTTGCCGCAGCCCTGTCGGCAGACGATGCATGAGCACGGGCAAGCCCACCCCGCTGCTCATGACTCAGCAAGAACATATTGCGGATCTACGGGGGACAGCGCCTTTCACATCGCCAGGGCAGCGTGTGCCTCGGCGCGTGCGGCTTCGCCATCGAGGGGTAGAACCTGCAGACCGTCGATGCGCTTCATCAGGCCGACCAGCACTTTGCCGGGGCCACACTCGAGCACCTGGGTCACGGCGTGGGCCCGCAGGGCCTCACCGGTCGCGACCCATTGCACCGGATGATAGAGCTGACGCAGAAGACGCTGCTGCAAGTCGGCGACGTCGCTCGCCGGTGCCGCATCGATATTATGCAGGACACGAATCTGCGGCAGACGCAGCTGACAGGCGGCCAGCGACACGGCGAGCTGCTGCGCCGCCGGCTGCATGAGGGAACTGTGCGCCGGCACGCTCACCGCCAATTCAAGCGCGCGCTTGGCGCCCGCTGCCTTGCAGGCGTCCATGGCGGCGATGACGGCGGCGCGATGACCGGCGATGACGACTTGACCGGGAGCATTGAAATTGACCGCTTCGACGACAGCCTGCTCGGCGCTCGCCGCACGACAGATCTCCACCACCCTGGCGTCCTCCAGCCCGAGGATGGCCGCCATCAGTCCGATCCCAGCCGGCACCGCCGACTGCATCAAACGACCGCGCTCGCGCACCAGCTGCAGTGCCTCGGCATAGTCAAGGGCGCCGGCGCAGACGAGAGCACTGTATTCGCCCAGGCTATGTCCGGCCATATAGTCGGGCTCGGCACCGCCCTCGGCCCGCCACAAGCGATACAGCGCGACGCTGGCGGCGAGCAGGATGGGCTGTGTCCATTCGGTACGATTGAGCTGTTCGAGCGGACCGTCGCGCATCAGCGCCGGCACATCGCAACCGAGAACCTCGGAGGCCTGTGCCAAGGTGGCGGCGACGACCGCGTGCGGCAGGGCATCATGCAACATCCCGAGAGACTGCGACCCTTGACCGGGAAATACCATTGCCCATGCCATACTTCATGCTCCTCGCATCAGCATCACTGCGCCAGTTCGCGCAACATCAGGCCGGGCACATCGTGCTCGACTTCACGCAGGGCGACGGTCAGTGCGTTGTAAAAAGCCGCCTGCGATGCGCCGCCATGACTTTTGACCACCAAGCCACGCAGACCGACCAGACTGGCACCGTTATAGAGCGCCGGATCCATCTGGCGCTTCAGTCCTTGCCAGATCGGCCAGGCCAGACCACCGACCGCCTTGCGCCACCAGCTGCGCTCGATCTCGGCGCGGATGCGCTGTGCCAGCATGCGTGCCACCCCTTCAGAGACCTTGAGCGCGATGTTGCCGACAAAGCCATCACAGACGACGACGTCGGCCTCGCCCTTGAAGATACCGTCACCCTCGACATAGCCGATGTAGTGCAGGGTGCTCTCCTGCAGCAGGCGATGCGCTTTCTTGATCACCTCATTGCCCTTGATGTCCTCTTCGCCGATATTGAGCAGGGCGACGCGCGGCCGCTGCTGACCGGCGAGACCACGCGCGACGATGTCGCCCATGCGCGCGAACTGCAGCAGGTGTTCCGGCTGGGCATCGACGTTGGCGCCGAGATCGAGCATCTGGCAGGAACCGTGCTGGGTCGGCAAGGCGGTGAGGATGGCCGGCCTGTCGATGGCGGGGTGGGTTTTCAGGATGTTCTTGGCGAGTGCCATGAGCGCACCGGTGTTGCCGGCGCTGATCGCTGCATGCGCTTCACCGCGCTCGACGCACTCGAGAACGAGGCGCATGGAGGAGCGCTTCTTCTTGCGCAGGGCGACGACGACAGAATCGTCGGAGGCGACGGCTTCTTGCGTATGTTCGATACGCAGACGCGCATCATTGCGCCAACGGTAAGGCAGAAGTGGACGCAACTGCGCCTCGTCACCGACGAGGATGACGGAACACTCAGGATAGGAGCGCAGTAGTTCCAGACAGGCCGGAACGGTGACAGCCGGGCCATGATCCCCGCCCATGGCATCAACGGCGAGGATGACAGCCGCCATGCTTATTCTTCGTCCTGAGCCACCGTGAACAATTGCCGGCCACGATAGAAGCCGTCCTTGGTCACATGGTGCCGACGATGCGTTTCACCGGTTTCCTTATCGACGCTCAGCGCCGGCCCGGTGAGGGCATCATGGGCACGACGCATGTCGCGACGTGAACGGGTCTTGCGATTTTGTTGAACAGCCATGCTCTACTCCCGGGGAAAGCCCCTTCAAACTTCACGATCCTGATCGCGCTGCAAGGCAGTGCGCAGATCAGCGAGGCCAGCAAAAGGCCTCCTTTTCTCTTCCACGACGGGGGCGTCAGCCGATGCGATCGGTATCAGCTCGTCACAGTGCTCATGCTTGGCCACCAAGGGCAGGCACAAGAGCAGCTCATCTTCGATGATTTCAGGCAGATCGAGTTCCCCCTGTTCATCGAGCACCACATAGTCCTCGCTCTCATCGAGCCGCGACACATCGTCCTCGGCCTGCAACAGATGCAGGCGCACCGATTCATCGACGATCAGATCCATCGTCTCCATACAGCGTTGACACTGCAAAGGCCACTGCCCCTGCGCGCGCAACTCGAGGATGGCATGGCGGCGCGGATCGCGCTGCCAGGACAGATCCAGATGCACCGTCGCCTGCGCCTGCAAAGCCTGCTGCAGACGCGGAAAAGCCGACGCAGCGAGATCGAGCGACAGACGCATACCACGATCGGCCCACGACGCTGGATCGACCTTGTGAGGAAGCTGTGCGGTAGACATAGGGGCGCCATGATAGGGGCAGCTCAGCCACTTGTCAAAGCCTGCTTCATCATCGTCGCCTGATAGACCTCGACACGATCGCGCCCCGCCGTCTTGGCGGCATAAAGAGCCGTATCTGCGCGCCGCACTAAGGTCTCATAGTCTTCATCCTGTGCCAGCACAGCCGCCACGCCGAGACTCAGACTGACGCGGCGCACCGGCGCCGCGTCATGCACGATGGCGAGATCCTGCACCCGTTGCAACAGCTGCCGGGCGAGGGTCAGTGCCTCCGCCTCCTGCGTACCCGGCCACAACAAAAGAAACTCATCCCCCCCCCAGCGCACCGCCAGATCCCCAGGGCGCCGCTGCGTCGTGCGCAAGAGCTCGGCGACACGCTGCAGCATGACATCACCAGCGAGATGCCCATAGCGGTCGTTGTACTGCTTGAAATAATCGATGTCGATCATGACCAGCGCCAGCGGATAACCATAGCGTCGCGCCCGCCCCCACTCCTGCTCGAGATGGGCACGCAGAGCATGGCGGTTGTACAGGCCGGTGAGGGCGTCATGCTCGCTCATCTGCCGGAAGCGATCGCGCATCTCGGTCAGACGCACTTGGCGGTGCAGGATGTCACGTTCGAGGAGAAAGGTCTGGCGCGCCTGATAGGCGGCACCATAGGCAGCAAACAGGCCCAGCAACATCAAGCCTTCAAGGACGACGAACTCGGCCATGCCCCAAGCTGGCACCCGCCAGAAAGCACGCGCGGCGACATAAGTCTGCAGGTGCACGCCGACGACCAACAGGAGAACGCCGGGCCAGCGCAGACGCAAAAAGACCAGGGCGTAGACCAGGGCCATGGCCATGCCGAGCACAAAGGCCAAGCATGCCTGCACGGATACCATGCGTGCCAGCAAGAACAGGCCGAGCTGCGCCAGAAAGGCCGTTGCACACAGAAAGGCCTGCTGATGGCGCAGGAATCTTTCAGAGAAAACACCGGCGAGCAGCACCAGGGCGATCGGCAGCATCACACCGTAACGCAAGTAAAGGAGGGGCGCGGCCTGTGCTGGCGCCAAGAAGAGCGGATCGACGAGGCCTGCTGCGAAAAAGACGATGACACCGGCGACGATGCCAAAGCGCAACTGCACCGCATAACGCTGCGCAAACCAGTCACGATACTGACGCTCGAGCGCCGCCGAAAAATGCCAGCGCATCGGCCAAGCCTCGACGAGGCCACGCTCCGCCTGCCAGGGATTCACGGACGCCCCCGTTGTACTCTACCTTGCAAGCAGTATAGAAGATTCAGCCGATGACGCGCTGCTGGACAAAGAGCGCATCGCTTTCGTGGTCACCGAGGTGCTCGAACTCGGCACGATCACGGCCCTGACGTTTGGCTCGATAAAGAGCAGCATCGGCCGACTCGAACAGGCGACGCGGCCCGATATCGGCATCGGGGACATGGCAGGCGACACCGATGGAGATGGTGACACGCCCCTCCGGCGCTGCCGGGTGGACGATGGCCTGATCGCGTACCGCTGCACAGAGCCTCTGCGCTTCCTGCAGAAAATCGTCAGCACGCGCCTGCGGCCACACCACGACGAATTCCTCGCCACCAAAACGCGCCACGATATCACCTGGCCGCCGCGCTGCGCAGGCGATGATGTCGGCGATACGGCGCAGACACTGGTCACCGGCGATATGGCCGCAACTGTCGTTGTACTGCTTGAAATGATCGACGTCGATGACCATGATGCCGAGCATCTGCCGGGCGCGGAAGCAGCGCCGCCACTCGGCATCATAGCGGTCCTCGAAACTGCGTCGGTTCTCCAGGTCGGTGAGCGGATCGCGCGTCGACAGCTCTTCAAGCCGCGCGTTCACCTCCTGCAACTGGCTGAAATGGTGGCGTGCCCGTTGCATTTCCTGGCGCATCAGCGTCTGTGCGCGCGCCATAAGATAGGCCGTCGAGGCGATCATGCAGGCACCGGCGATCATGCAGATATCATCGAAAAAAGCCTGCCGCAGCGGCTGCTCGTGCAAAATTCCGACAAAATTATGCAGCAGGAAAGTGAACGCCATCATCGGCCACATCCAGCGCAGACTCAACTGCATGAGTAAGGCGGTGAACATCCAAGATAACAGAAGACCGACGAGGTAGACCTCATGCAAGGCCAGCGGCGCCAGCGCAGCCGCGTATTCGAGGGTCAGGACGGCGACGATGCTGAGCAGACACTGCAGGCGATCGAAGACTTCCTGGCGCCGCACATCACGGGCATAACGCCAAAGAGAAACCAGCAGGAGGGTGGCCACTGTGACGCGCAGAGCTGCGGCATAACGTACGGCGC
>JAKBFV010000071.1 GCA_021833365.1 Pseudomonadota bacterium
CCCAGGGATCGCGCTCCGTATCATCGGCGTGCGCCGCCGCCGACGACAGCAGACCTGCGACCAGCAGCAGTTTTCTCAACATTTGCGCACGACCACACTCCCCACCGAGTAGCCGGCACCAAAAGAGCAGATGACGCCGTGGGAGCCGGCTGCCATGTCCTGACGGTGCAAATGGAAGGCGATGATCGATCCGGCCGAACTGGTATTGGCGTAGCGATCGAGGATGATCGGCGCTTCATCGCGCGTCACCTCGCGCCCCATGACGCGCCGGGCGATGAGATCGTTCATGTTGAGATTGGCCTGATGCAGCCAGAGGCGCCGCAGATCCTCAGGCAATAGCTGCAGATCGCTGATATGCGCACTGATCTGCTCAGCGACCATGGGACAGACCTCCTTGAAGACCTTGCGTCCCTCCTGCATGAACAATTTGTCGCGATCATCACAGCCAGCATCTTCACAGCGATTGAGAAAACCGAAGTTATTGCGGATATTGTTGGAGAACTGCGTCTGCAGGCGCGTCCCCAGCACCTGCCAGGGCGTCGCCGTCGCCGCCACCGCATCGTCACATTCGAGCACGACGGCGGTCGCCACATCACCGAAGATGAAATGGCAGTCGCGGTCACGCCATTCGAGATGCCCCGAACAGATCTCCGGATTGACCATCAGCAGACGGCGCGCCGAACCGGCACGCAGCATATCGACCGCCACCTGAATACCAAAGGTCGCCGACGAGCAGGCGACATTCATGTCAAAAGCAAAACCCTGGATACCGAGGGCCTGTTGCACCTCGATCGCCATCGCCGGATAGGCGCGCTGCATATTCGAGCAGGCGACGATGACACCATCGATCTCATCGGCACGACGCCCAGCCTGCGTCAGAGCTTCACGTGCCGCCTGCACGCCCATCTCGGCCTGCACCGACAAGGCCTCATCGGGGCGCGCCGCAATACGCGGATAGAGGCGCTGCGGATCGAGGATGCCGGCCTTGTCGAGGACGTGCCGGGAACGAATGCCCGAGGCCTTGACGATGAACTCGCTGTTCGAGTGACCCATGGCGCGCAGCTCGCCGGCGGCGATGGCGGCAGCATGACGGGTATTGTAAAGATCGGCGTAGGCATCGAATGCAGCCACCAGCTCTTCGTTGGAAATGCTCTCGGCCGGCGTCCACAGACCGGTGCCACTGATCACCACATTGACCATAAAAAACTCCTCAAGCTCTGGCGAGTATCTCTTGCCATAAGCGATCCAGCCGCACCGCTGACACCGGCTGGGCCGTTTTCAAAACCTGGGCGAACAAAGCCACCCGGTATTCCTCGAGCAGCCAGCGATATTCATCGAGGGCCGCGACCGGCATCTGGCGCTGCCAGTAGCGTTGCCGTTGTTCCTGCCACGCCTGCAGGCGCCGCGCCAACTCACGCGTCGATTGCTGATCCTTGTCCCATTGTCCACCGGCACGCTCGATGCGCCAGACGATGGCACGCAGATAACGCGCATGGTGCTGCCAGACACGATAACCGAAATCCTGCAGCATATGTTCCGGAAACAGGCCGGCGAGCTGTTGCTCGACGTCGATGACCAGGGGCTGCAGGGCAGCTCCAAGCGTCGCCAGTCGCTGCCGTACTTCCGCTCGACCGGCAAGCAAAGCCTGCAGATCCTGCAACATTTTCTCGGCCAGCACATGCAGGCCCTGCTGCACCTGTAGCAGGGCGCGCTGATAGTCGGCGCGCGAACGCAGCGCCTGCTCTTGCAAGCCGGCCAAGTGCTGTACTATAGCCAGTATGAAATCGTCTGCCAAATCGGCGACGCTGCCGGCTCCGGCCCAAGCGACCAGCCCCGGCAATCGCGCCGCCTTCTGCCGCCAGGGCTTGAGCGCTGATGATGCTTCGAGAGCGAGCAGACGCGCGCAACCACGGCGATGCACCGCTTGCGCGACCAGGGGATGGCTGCAGAGGACACGCCGACAGCCCTGCCCCTCGTCCTGCCAGGCCGGATAGACGACCTGACGCAGTGCCCCCTCGCCCACAATCTCCTGCTCTGGCATCGCTTCACCTTGCCAGCGCTGACACAGATCGGCGCTGGCCTGTGCGGCACGCGGCTGCGGACGCAGTTCACGCAACTGCCCATCGAGTTCATCACGATCGCGCCCCTGCGCCAGGATCCGACCATCGGCATCGACCACCCGCACATTCATGCGCAGATGCACGGGCAGACGCTCGCACTGAAAATCGCCGACGTCCACCTTCAGACCGCGCGTCGTCGACAGGGCATCGACCAGATCACGGCGCAGCCCACGCCCTGGTGGCGGCAGGGACAGCGACTGCGCCAAGGCGGGCAGCGGCACGAGCTGGCGTCGCAATTCCTTGGGCAGCGTGCGCAATAATTCGAGGACGAGATCCTGGCGCAGCCCCGGAACCAGATACTCGAGGATCGCCCAATCCAGACTCCAATAGCTGCCCAGAGGGCAGATCAGGGTGACGCCATCATGCGCGCTGCCCGGCGCAAATTCGTAATGCAGGGCGAGATCGCCGACGGGGGTACTGAGCAGATCAGGAAAATCATCGGCGGCAGGCCCATCCTCAACCGGCGCCAACAGATCACGCGACATGAACAGCAGATCGGGCTGTTCCTTCTCCGCCTGCCGCCGCCAGGCCTCAAAGCTGCGCACATCGCTGATCTCGACAGGAATGCGCGCGGCGTAGAAATCCTTCTGCACCAGTTCATCGGCGAGGATGTCACGGCGGCGCGCTTTCTCCTCGATGCCCTCGAGATCGGCGACGAGGGCGCGGTTGGCGCGCAAGAATGGCGCTTGCAGGAAGATATCGGCGCGCACCAGGCCATCGAGCAGAAAAATATCGCGCGCCGCTGCCGCATCGATCGGCGCAAGCGCCACCGGGCGCTCGGCATAGATGACCAGCCCCATCAGACTGGCCTGCTCCATCACCAGAGCGCGGCCGGCACGACGCGACCAATGCGCCTGCTGGTGACTGAACTTGAGCAGATGGCGTAGATGTTTCTCGATCCAGGCGCTGTCGATGCGCGCGCAATGGCGCAGCCAGACCTGCCCGGTCTCCTGCATTTCAGCGGCGAGCACCCAAGGTGGTGGTTTCTTCGCCAGGGTTGAGCCAGGATGAAGATGCGCCTTCTGCTGCCGGCACATGAGCACTTCCCGCCCCGACTGGTGCCGGCCGATCTGCGCCGGCAGGCCCAGCATCAAGGCACAGTGGATGGACTCATAGCTGGCTGCCTCCTGATTCAAACGCCAACCGCGCTGTTGCGCCTCGAGCAGAAGTTGCCGATGCAGTTCGCGCCATTCGCGCAGGCGCAGCCAGGACAGGAAATGCTGACGCGCAAATGTACGGCGCGCGCCCTCGCCACCGCTCTCCCAGACCTTTTGCCAAGCCTCCCACAGCCGCACGAAGAAGAGAAAATCGGAAGACTCGTCGCGGAACAGGGCATGGCGCTGATCCGCCGTGGCCGCCACCGCCAACGGCCGCTCGCGCACATCCTGGATGGCCAGGGCGGCGACGATGATCAGCACTTCGCGCAGACAATCGAAAGCTGCGGCGGCGATGAGCATGCGTCCGAGGCGCGGATCGACAGGCCAGGCGGCGAGGTCGCGCCCGATCGCGGTCAAAGACGTCGCCGCCGACCAAGCGCCGAGTTCTTCCAAGACCCGATAGCCGTCTTTGACATAGCGTTCATCAGGGGCATCGAGCCAGGGAAAAGCACTGGCGTCGCCGAGCTTGAGATCGCACATCTGCAGGATCACCGCCGACAGGTGCGTACGCAAGACCTCAGGATCGGTGAACAACGGGCGGGTGCGCAGATCCTCTTCGCTGTAAAGCCGCACGCACAGGCCCGGCGCGAGACGCCCGGCACGACCACGACGCTGATCCGCCGAAGACTGGGCGATGGGCTCAATGGGCAGACGCTGCACTTTCGAGCGATGGCTATAACGGCTGATACGCGCCTGACCGGGATCGATGACGAAGCGTATTCCCGGCACCGTCAGCGAGGTCTCCGCCACATTGGTGGCGAGCACCACACGTTGCCCGGTGTGGGCGGCGAAGACACGCTGCTGCTCGGCAGGCGATAAACGTGCATACAGGGGCAGGATCTCGCGTCCGGGTTCGGCCTTGTGCAAGAAAGCATGCAACTCGCGGATCTCACGTTCGCTGCTGGCAAAGACCAGGGCGTCACAGGGCCCCCAGTGACGTCGCCGCGCTTCGGCATCGCAAAAGTGCAAAGCCTTGAGGACCGCCGCTGGCAATCCCTCCGCAGCTTCGTCCGGCGACGCGAAGGGCTGATAATAGGTGTCGACCGGATGCTGTCGACCGCCCACCTCGATCACCGGCGCACCGCCAAAAAAAGCGGCGAAACGCTGCACGTCGATGGTGGCGGAGGTGATGACGAGCTTGAGATCGGGTCTTTGTGGCAGGATCAGGCGCAGGGTACCGAGTAGAAAATCGATGTTGAGACTGCGCTCATGCGCTTCATCGATGATGATGGCTTCATACTGTCGCAAGCGCCGATCACTGCGCATCTCGGCGAGCAGGATGCCATCGGTCATCAGCTTGACATAACCATCCGGCGAGGACTGCTCACTGAAGCGCACCTTGCAGCCGACCTGATCACCGAGCCGGGTTTCGAGCTCTTCGGCGAGGCGTTGTGCCACCTGCCACGCCGCCAGACGCCGGGGCTGGGTGTGCGCGATCAAACCCCGAGCACCGAGGCCGGCCTCGAGCAGCAGCTTCGGCAGCTGCGTGGTCTTGCCAGAGCCGGTTTCACCGGCGAGCACCAGCACCTGGTGCTGCGACAAGGCAGCGATGATCTCGGCGCGCGCCGCGACCACCGGCAAATCGGGGTATTTCAGCAGCGGCCGACGCGCGCGCCGCTGCACCACCCAAGCGCGCGAAGCCTCGACTTGCGCCTGCCAGCGCGCATCCGTGCGCCCCTCTGCAAGTGCACGCAGGAGGCGCTGCGCATCGCGACAGGCGAGATCGTCAGGATCGATCGCCGTCCTGAAAGAACTACTGATCACGCAATTCGCGACGCAGGATCTTGCCGACCGGCGACTTGGGCAAGGCATCGCGGAAGACGATGCTGCGCGGCACCTTGTAGCCGGTGAGATTGGCACGGCAATGCGCCAGCACATCGGCTTCCGTCAGCTTGGGATCCTTACGCACGACGAAGAGCTTGACCGCCTCACCCGATTTGGCGTCCTGTACACCGACCGCCGCCGACTCCAGCACCCCGCCCAGGGTCGCCACCACATCTTCGATCTCGTTCGGATAGACATTGAAGCCCGAGACCAGGATCATGTCCTTCTTGCGATCGACGATGCGCAGGTAACCATCCGGTTGGATGAGGCCGATGTCACCGGTATGCAACCAGCCATCGGCGTCGATGGTTTCGGCGGTGGCCTCCGGACGCTGCCAGTAGCCCTTCATCACCTGCGGGCCGCGCACGCAGATCTCGCCGGTGGCGTCGATGGCCACCTCCTCGCCCTGGTCATCGACGATCTTGATCTCGGTATTGGACACCGGCAGGCCGATGCTGCCGAGCTGAATGGCGTCTAAGGGATTCATCGAGATCACCGGTGAGGTTTCGGTCATGCCAAAGCCTTCGCAGATACGACAACCGGTGACGCTCTCCCACTCCTGCGCCGCTTTGTGGGTCAAAGCCATACCGCCAGCCACGGTCATCTTCAGGGAGGAGAAGTCGAGCTGGCGGAACTGCGCATTGTTGAGCAAGGCGACGAACAGGGTATTGAGCCCGGCAAAAGCGGTGAAACGATAGCGTTTCATCTCCTTGACGAAGGCCGGCAGATCGCGCGGATTGGTGATCAATAGGGCATGCCCGCCCATCTCCATCATCCCCAGGCAGCAGACGGTGAAAGCGAAAATGTGATAGAGCGGCAAGGGCGCGACCATCAACTCCTCACCCGGCTGGAAATGGCTCAGCTGTACCCGCATCTGCAGCAGGTTGGCGACGAGATTGGCGTGCGTCAGCATGGCACCTTTGGCGACGCCGGTGGTGCCCCCGGTGTACTGCAGGATGGCGACGTCGTCACTGGCGGCGGCGTGCGCACGCAGACTCAGTCGTCGCCCCCGGCGCAGGACATCGCGCAAGGCGTGCACACCGGGGATGGTGTAGGTCGGAACCATTTTTTTCACGTGCTTGACGACGGCATTGACGAGGAGACGACGCGGCACCGGCAGCAAGTCACCGAGCTCAGTGATGATGACGTGGCGTACCGCCGTCTGGGGCAGCACTTTCGCCACCAGATCGCCGACATTGGCGAAAGACACCAGGGCCTTGGCGCCGGCATCATTGAACTGATGCACCATCTCGCGTTCGGTATAGAGCGGGTTGGTGTTGACCACGATCAGACCGGCGCGCATGGCGCCGAAGACGACCACCGGATATTGCAGCAGGTTGGGCAACTGCACGGCAATGCGGTCGCCCGGCTGTAGATCGGTGTGCTGCTGCAACCAGGCGGCGAAGGCCGCCGACAGGCGATCGAGTTCAGCGTAGCTGAGCGTATGTCCCATATTGGTGTAGGCGGGCTTGGCGGCATAACGCTTGATCGACTCATCGAACAGCTCGAGAACGCTCTGATATTTGCGCGTATCGATGCTGAACGGCACACTCGCCGGATATTTGTCATGCCAAAACTCACGATCCATCTCGCTACTCCTACCTTTTTTATCGTTGCACTACATCACTGATCTTCACCCAGAGCTTCCGGCCAAGCCTGCGCCGCGAGCACATCGGAAGCCCACTCCAAAAAACAGGTATCGGCAGGTGCTTCCTGCAGATACAAATCGACTTGCAGCAACTCATCACCACGAAAAGCATAAACCACGACCTTGTCATCGACCGCATGACGGGTCAGCACGGCCTCGAGGACTTCCTCACTGATGCGCAGGCCCGCCATGGCGACGAGCACATCCTGCGCCGCCAGACCGGCGCGCTCGAGGGCACCCGCGTGCGCCACCTGCACCAGCTGCAGGCCACCTTCGACCGCTTTCCAACGTCCACCGAGGGACAGGCGCTGGACGCCCTGCCCCGGGCTGCCGCCCGTATCCTGAGCGCTTTCAGCAGCACGCAGGCGCATGTTCACCCCTTGCGCAGCGAGCAGCTCGGCCAAGGGTAGGTCCTCACGTCCATGCACCCAGCGCGCATGGCACTCGGCGAGCACAGGACCGCCATGGCGTTCGAGGGCTGCGACGATGTCGGCCTCGTCCAGTCCTCGTCCGTCCTGACCGAAGCGCGCGTATAGATCACGCATCACCGCATCGAGACTGGCTCGCCCCGGCCGCTGCCGACGCAGTTCGAGATCGAGACACAAAGCCACCAGAGAGCCCTGCACATAGTAACTGGTCTGCACATTGGCGCTGTTCTCATCCTGGCGGTAATACTTGCTCCAGGCATCGAAACTCGACTCGGCGACGCTCTGCCAGGCGCGCCCAGGCTGGCGCAGATAGCGAGTGATCTGCTGTCCGAGCAGTTCGAGGTAGGCGGCACGGCCGATGCACTGCGCGCGCAACAACAGGAGATCGTCATAATAGGACGTCACACCCTCAAAAAACCACAACAAAGGTGTATGAACTTCCTGTTGCAGAGCATAGGGCGCCAGCGCCGCTGGCCGCAGGCGCTTGACGTTCCAGGCGTGAAAGTACTCGTGACTGATCAAGCCCAGCAAGGCCCGATAGTGCACACTAGGCTCCTGCGCTTCAGCATAGGCAGGCAGGTCACGCCGCGCCAGCAGCAGACTGCAGGAGTCGGCATGTTCAAGACCGCCATAGCCCTGCCCTACCGCCTGCAGCAGGAAAAGGTAGCGCGAAAAGGGCGCCGGCTGTGCAAAAAACCGGATGCAGGTGGCAGTGATGGCGGCGACATCGCGCTCCAGGCGCGCCATATCGAAGAGCGAGCTGCCGCTGACGACGATCTCATGCACGACCGCCTCGACACAGGCGCTGCCGCGCCGCCAGCGACCGACCTCAAAAGGATGATCGATGAAGCTGGCATAGTCATCGCAGCCATACTCGCCCCAGCCATCGGCATCGATGGCCTGCGCCGGCATGGACGTGGCGACCTTGAGCGCATCGGTGAAGGTGCCAGCCGCCGCTGAGAGCTGCAGCCGATGCGGGCTGTCCTCCTGTCCGGCGACCGCCAGAAACACCGCCGCCCCATTGAAATAGGCATGCCGCTGATCGAAGTGCGCGCCACGCACCGACAGATCCCAGGCATAGACCTGGTAGCGTATCTGCACATCAGTTTCAAGACCCGCGGGCAGACGCCAGTGATTCTTGTCGAGTTTCTCCACCACCAAGGCGCGGCCATCGCTATAGGCACTGAGGGCGGCGATGTGACGGGCAAAATCACGGATCATGTAGCTGCCGGGTATCCAATTCGGCAGCCACAGAACCTGTCCGCGCACATCGGGCTTGGCGATATGCAGCTCAATATCAAGAATGTGTCGGGTGGACTGTTGCAAGTCCATACGATAAGTGATGCCGTACATAGCGGGCGATGATTCTGGCCAGAGGCATGAAGGCAGCTAGAATAAATCAAATCGCCGCCCCTGACCATTTAGGATCCTTGAATAATGCAAGCTCATGAACGACGTCTGACGACCGGTGACGGCCATAACATTCCGATCTACCACTGGGAATCACCCCAGCCTAAAGCGGTCATCCATCTCCTGCATGGCATGTCTGAACACGCTCTCTGCTACGCCGATGTCGCCGCCGAACTCACCGAGGCCGGCTACCATGTCGCCGCCCACGACCACCGTTGCCATGGTCACGCCTGCAGCCCGGCGCAACTTGGACAAGCCGATGAACGCAACAGCTTCGAGCGTATCTGCGACGACGTCCTGCTGGTCAACACGCAACTGCGCCACCAGTATCCCGGCCTGCCCATCTTTCTCCTCGGCCACAGCATGGGCTCTTTCATCGCACTGATCTTCGCACAGCGCCATCCCTGCCTGATCCACGGCCTCCTTCTCGAAGGCTCAGGCTACAACCCACCTTGGTTTTTACGTCTGGCCGCCTTCATCGCCCGTATCGAGGTCCGGCGTCAGGGCGCGAACGGACAGAGCCGTCTCCTCCACCGCATGAGTTTTGGCGACTTCAATCGTCATTTCCGTCCCGCTCGCAGCGATTACGACTGGCTCAGCCGCGACCAGGCCTTCGTCGACCGCTATCTCGCCGATCCCCTCTGCGGCCGTCAGGTGAGCAATCTCTTCTGGGCGCAGATGCTCAGTGCCCTGGTGGCGATGTCGCAGCAGGTCAGCATGAATCATATCGACAGCTCCCTGCCGGTCTATCTTTTCGCCGGCGACCGCGACCCGGTCGGCAAGATGGGGCGCAGCGTGCGCCATCTGCAGCAGCGACTGCAACGCGCCCAGATACGCCAGGTCGACCTACGCCTCTATGCCCAAGCCCGTCACGATCTACTGCATGAAACTTGCCGCGCCGAAGTGATGCGCGACCTGCTCGCCTGGCTCGCGCAGACACCCGCCCTGCAGGCAGGCGCCAGCTTCAACGTGCCAGCTGGCGCATAGCCGCCTCGAGACCGGCGAGATTGAGCTCGAACATGCGCTGCTCGCCGATCAGTTCGAGGATGCGCACGGTCGAAGCGGTGACGCGCCATTGCGCAGCGGGGTGCGGATTGAGCCAGACCAGGCGCTGAAAATGCTGCGCCAGACGCGTCATCCACACCGCTCCCGGTTCTTGATTGAAGTGCTCGACCGAGCCTCCCGGTGAGACGACTTCATAGGGCGACATGGTCGCGTCGCCGACGAAGATGACACGATAGTCCGGCCCATAGCGATGCAGGATGTCATAGACCGAAGTGCGCTCGCTCCAGCGCCGGGCATTGTCCTGCCAGACGCCTTCGTAGATGAAGTTATGAAAATAGAAGTACTGCAGGTGTTTGAATTCGCTACGCGCCGCAGCAAAGAGATCCTCGACGATGCGAACATGATCGTCCATCGACCCGCCGACATCGAGAAAGAGCAGGACATTGATGGCATTGCGCCGCGGTGGCCGCATGCGCAGGTCAAGCCAGCCGCCCTGATGCGCCGTCTTGTGGATCGTATCGTCGATATCGAGCTCTTCTTCCTGACCACGCCGGGTGAATTTGCGCAAACGCCGCAAGGCCAACTTGATATGGCGCGGCGCGAGTTCCTCGCGATCGTCGAGGTTGTGAAATTCGCGCGCCTCCCAGACCTTGACGGCACGGCGCAGGCGCGAAGGTCCAGCCAGACGGATGCCCTCGGGATGCGCCCCATAGGCGCCGAAGGGCGAAGTGCCACCGGTACCGATCATGCGCTGCCCGCCCTGATGGCGATGCTCCTGTTCGCGCAGTCGTTCGCGAAAAGCATCGAGCAAAGCCTGCAAGGAACCCATGCCCTGCAGGTTCGCCAGGTCCTCGGCGCTGAGCAGTTTTTCGATCTCGCGGCGCAGCCAATCCTCCGGCAAGGAGGCGGTCAAAGCCTGTTCCGCTGCCGGCAAGCCCTCCAGAAAAGCGGCGTAGGCGCGGTCGAACTTGTCATAGTGCACTTCGTCCTTGACCAGGGTCAGGCGCGCCAGGTGATAAAAATCCTGCAGATCGGCAAAGGCCAGCCGTGCCCGCAGCGCCTGCAGCAGGTCCATCAGCTCGCGCACGCTGACCGGCACCTTCTCCTGACGCAGGCACTCGAAGAACGAGATCAGCAAGATCAGCCTCCACGCCGGCTCATGAAGGCCAGCCGCTCGAGCAGATGCACGTCCGCTTCGGACTTGAGCAAGGCACCATACAAGGGCGGAATGGCCTGGCGCGGGTCGCGCAGACTGCGCAGCTCGGGCGCTAGGTCATCAGCGGCGAGCAGGCGCAACCAGTCGATCAGCTCCGAGGTCGAAGGCTTTTTTTTCAGCCCAGGCACCTGGCGCAGTTCAAAGAAGACCTGCAAAGCCTCTTGCACCAGTTCGTCGCGCAACTTCGGAAAGTGCACATCGATGATACGTTTGAGGGTGGCATTGTCAGGGAAACGGATGTAGTGGAAGAAGCAGCGACGCAAGAAAGCGTCCGGCAGCTCTTTCTCATTGTTGGAGGTGATGATGACGATGGGTCGATGCCGTGCCCGCACCGTCTCCTGCGTCTCATAGACAAAAAACTCCATACGATCGAGTTCGAGCAGGAGGTCGTTGGGAAACTCGATGTCGGCCTTGTCGATCTCATCGATCAACAGCACACAGCGCTGTTCGTTCTGAAAAGCCTCCCACAGCTTGCCCGGTTTGATGTAGTGACGGATGTCGCGAACGCGTTCATCGCCGAGCTGAGAATCACGCAGGCGCGACACCGCATCGTACTCATAGAGCCCTTGCTGCGCCTTGGTCGTCGACTTGATGTGCCAGGTGATCAAGGGCAGCGCGAAAGCCGCCGCCACTTCTTCAGCCAGCCGCGTCTTGCCGGTACCCGGCTCCCCCTTGATCAGCAGTGGGCGCTCGAGCGTGACACTGGCATCGACGGCGAGACGCAGATCATCGGTGGCGATATAGTGTTCCGTACCCTGAAATTTCATCGCTTTCTGGCCGGATGCTGGAAGCGCTGTGCGCCTCGCGGCTCATCCCGCCGCCTCCTCTTGTCGTCTATAGAAAAAGATCGCCCGGCGAGTGTGCCGAAGGCGGGCGCATCATCATAGGGCCCATCCTACACCATGCCCGGTCAAAACGGCGATAAGCGGCATGGCTTGTCCAGGGGCACGGCTTTCGGCACAATGATGGCCAGCGTCCTGACGACGATCGCTGGCCTAAGACCTGATCATGAGTGCAACACCGCAAGCTTCTTTCTCGCGCAAGGACCATCTCTATTTGCGCCTGCTCCACCTTTTGGCGCGCTGCCCGCTCACTTGGCTGCAAATCCTCGGGCGCTGCCTGGGCTTCCTGGCCAGTCTCGGCGGTAGCACCCCTGTCTTCGTCGCGCGCCGCAACATCGAGTTGTGCTTCCCCGAGCGCGAAGCGGCCTGGGTGAACGCTACGGCGCGGCAGTGCCTGCAGAAGATGGCGATGAGCTACCTCGAGTTCGCCAAGATTTGGGGCAGTCCACCGAGCTACGCCGTCGGCCAGATCCGCCAGGTGCATGGCGAGGAGATCTTCCGCCGAGCCATCAGCGGCCATAGCGGCACCATCGCCCTGTTACCGCATTTCGGCTGTTGGGAGGTGATGAACGCCTGGACCAACCAATATGTGCACACCACCATCATGTACAAGCCGGCAAAAGACGCCGGTGTCGATAGCTTCGTGCGGGCGGCACGCAGCCGCCTCGACGCCCACCTCGTCGCCACCGACGACAGCGGCGTGCGCGCCCTGCTCAAGGCCCTGAAAAAAAATGGTTTTGTCGCCATCTTGCCGGATCATGTACCGGATCCGCAGGGCGGCGAATACGCCGACTTCTTCGCTATCGACACCCTGAGCACGGTGCTGGCGAGCAAGCTCTGGCAACGCACCCGGGCGGCGGTGATCGTCATGTATGCCGTGCGCAATGCCGCCGGCCAGGGCTTCGACCTGCATTTTGAGGAAGCCGCCGCCGACTTTTTCAGCGACGACCTGCCGACTTCGGTGCGCGGCATGAATGCGAGCGTCGAACACCTGATCCGTTCCTCACCCGCCGATTATCACTGGGCTTATAAACGCTTCAAGACCTGTCGCGGCCTCGACCGCGTCTATGACCGGCGCCATCCGCCCCTGTTCGCAGCCCAGCATCCGGCGGCGCGCCGCTATCAACGCGACGACGCGTAGACGCGCGGTTCGATCTCGAGGTCGATGGCAAAACGCTGCCGCACACAATCTTGTACATGCCCGGCCCAGGCGAGCACATCGTGCGCCGTCGCAGCACCGAGATTGACCAGCACCAGAGCCTGGTCGCGATGACAGGCGACCTTGCCATTGCCCTGACCACGCAATCCGCAGCGCTCGATGAGCCAGGCGGCGGCGAGCTTTTCGCCACCATCGCAGGCATGTCGGATCAGGCCCGGCTCCTGACGCGCCAGATTTTCGGCCTGCGCCGTAGTGACGATGGGGTTTTTGAAAAAAGACCCGGCATTGCCGAGTACCGCCGGATCCGGCAGCTTGCGCGCGCGCAGGCGCGATATCGCAGTGGCGACGGCCCTGGCATCAGGCGTGGACACCGCCATACGCTCGAGCTCGGCGCGCACATCGCCATAATCGAGGCGCAGCGGCGCGTGCCGCGGCAGACGTAAAGTGACGAAGGCGATGACCTGGGTATCGCGCGCCGCGCTTTTGAAGACACTGTCGCGATAAGACAGGGCACAATCGCCGCGCTGCCAGCGCCGCAGGCGGCCGTCACGACGATCGACGCTCTGCACTTCCTGCAGGACATCCGCCAGTTCGACGCCATAGGCGCCGATATTCTGCAGCGGAGCGGCGCCGACCCAGCCCGGGATGTC
>JAKBFV010000072.1 GCA_021833365.1 Pseudomonadota bacterium
GGGTTGATGGGGTAATCTCAGAAGGGTTCGCCGCGTTCTTCAAGTAAGGCTAATTCTCTCAGCCAGTGTTTATGCTTCAATCCCCGTTTGCGGAATCAAACACGCGTCCGTCAATGCCCATGAACCGCCTTCCACGCCGTGAATTCGGACGGTCGCAGTCCGTAGCGCGCCAGCACCCCCTCATGCAGCCTGCGCAATTCTTCAACCATCAGTGCCTGCGCAGCGGCTTGCTCGTCCTCGGGGACACGTTCTGCCACGGCTCGCTGAATGCAAGAAAGTGGGTCAACTCCAGGCTGCGTGATCACTTCGCGGATGGTCTGCTTGATGAAGTCACGCCAAGCCAAGCGGAGGGGATCGGGTTCCGCCAGGTCTTGCTTGATGGCCAGATATTCCTGTGTTGATCGTTCATAGGCCCAAACGTAAAGGTCGCGCAGCAGCTCCACGCGGGTCATTTCGTAGACGCCGAGGGTGGCTCGACTGTAGGCCTGCTCCGGGACATCCAGAAAAGTCAGCGGACACAAGTTGGCGCGGAACAGCGGCAAATTCGCGGCTAGGCGTGAGGTGCGTTTGTTGATGTCGGCAAACGGCTGCAGATAGGGTAAATGCACCATCATGAAGAAGGATTGCTCAAATGGATCTTCAATCTGGTGAGCTTTGCCCAGAAGCAGTTCCAGCGCGTCTTCGATTTGTTGTGGTGTTGAGAGCGGGCGATAAACGCTTTTGCCAATATCGACGGCGTGCTGGCGGATACGTCCTTCATCCGCTGGATTGGGCAACAAGTTTTCCGCCAAGGCGCTGTGCAAGTTCATCAGCGTGTAGCGATTAAATTCCGCACTGTCGATGTTTTCGACCAGCAGTTCGATCGCTGTCTTGTGGTTCAGAATCATCTGCGTTTCGATAGCGGCCTTGCCCCGTGCTGCCTTTCCGTGCTCGATAAGTTCGCGTGTATCGAGACGTGAGTAGGTGTTGCCTTCCAGATGGCTTGATGCCCAAGACAAGTCGATTAGTAAGCGATTCAGAATGGCACGGCTGTATGTGCCGGCGGGCTCATTAACGTCAGCGGTTCTTCCCATCTTGTGCAATTGACGGCGAAGTGACTCGGAAAAGTACCAAGTTTCATTGGGGCGGTAGGCGCCCAAAAAATCACGCTGGTAGCCCACCGGCTTGCGCGCCTCTGGAGGCTGGTCGATATAGGTAAGGATGTCCTGGCTGTCGACAGACAGGGGAATAAAAGAAGGGAAGCTATCGACACCGGTGGCGAATACAGCGCCGCTAGGTTGGGCATCCACCCGAAAATAGCGACGAGCTCTGCCTTCCCCCAGTGCTGTAATTTCGCCGCTATCGATCAGCCGCGCGATCACACGCTGGGCGGTGCGCCTAGCAACGTCAGGGTGCGCAGCCAGCAGTTCGGCCAGGGTCAATCCGCGCTCGGATGCCCGGATGCTGTTCAGTAGATCTGCTGTGGATGACATGGCCGTGTTGGCGCTGTTTAAAGTGGGATTGGCGCAATTATGGCGCAGTTTTCAAAACTGCGCCAGATTTAGCCCAAAAAATTGGCGCAGTTCTTGCCAATCTGCGCTACATGGCGATGGAAGGCAAGCGCCCTGCCGTGATGCTGCACCCGATAACACACCCTGCTAGAGGCCGTCCATCGCTGCTACCGCCTGCAGCTGCGCGCGCAGCCAGGTGTGGGCGGCTTCGTCCTCGCGCCGTTCATGCCAGTACATGTGCATGGACAGGGCCGGTTGTGGCAGGGGCAGGGGACGGATCCAGTGGCCATGATCGCGTTCGAGGCGACGGGCATAGTGACCGGGCATGGTCAGCAGCAGGTCGCAGTCGGCGATGACGGCGCTGGCGGCGTAATAGTGCTGGCAGCGCAGGACGATGTGGCGCTGCGCACCGCTGCGCGCCAGCTCGATGTCTTCGAGGGCGGGGCCTTGACGGCGCGAGGAGACGGCGACGTGCTCGGCGCGCAGATAAGCGGCGAGATCGAGGTGGTCGGCGAGAGGATGGCCGGCGCGCATCAGCACGACCAGCGACTCCTGCAGCAGAGGCGCCTGGCGCAGGCCGCCGGTGAGCGGGCGTAGCACATCGATGACGACGTCGAGGCTGCCGCGCGCCAGTTCGTCCTCCATCTGCGCCCGTTCGCAGCGCACGCTGAGGACGCGCAAGCTGGGCCCGAGGCGGCGCACCAGAGCGGGCAGGAGGAGGGCCTCGAGGACGTCGCGCAGACCGAGACGAAACTCATGCGTAGCCTGTTGCGCATCGAAGGCGACGGGCAGCTCGAGCACGGCGCGCAGCTGCGCCAGGGCCTGGGCGATGGGCGCGGCGATCTGGCGCGCACGCGCCGTCGGTGACATGTGGCTGCCTTGGCGCACGAACAGCGGATCACCAAAACGCTCGCGCAGGCGC
Source organism: Pseudomonadota bacterium (assembly GCA_021833365.1). Lineage (GTDB taxonomy): Bacteria > Pseudomonadota > Gammaproteobacteria > Pseudomonadales > Moraxellaceae > JAJZHK01. The sequence continues at coordinate 2,413 of JAKBFV010000072.1, forward strand.
GCCAGGGCGTGGCTCACCGCCGGTTGCGAGAGGTGCAGATGCAAGGCCGCCCGGGTCAGTGAGCCTTCGCGGTAGATGCTGTCGAAGACCTGCAGCAGGGCGAGGTCACTCTTATGAACATGCATGCAGCGAATACTCGACTATAGATACAATGAACTAGCATAATGACTGTTTCCCTCCTAGGCTAGAGCCATCGTACAGCCAGGAGATCAGCATGGACTTTGCCTACAGCCCACGAGCGCGCCAGCTCATCAGCAGCGTCGAAGCTTTTTTGCGCGAGGAGATCCTGCCGGCAGAGGCCGAGTATCGCCGGCAGCTGCACAGCAGCGCGGGTCCCTGGTGTCAGCCGCCGATCATGGAGGCCCTCAAGGCCAAGGCCAAGGCTGCCGGCCTATGGAATCTCTTTCTGCCCGACCACGAGTGGGGTGCAGGTCTCAGCAATGTCGACTATGCGCCGCTCGCCGAGCTGAGCGGGCGTTCGTTTCTGGCGCCGGAAGTGTTCAATTGCAATGCCCCGGACAGCGGCAATATGGAAGTCCTCGCCAAGTACGGCTCGCCGCAGCAGCAGGAACGCTGGCTGAAACCGCTGCTCGCCGGCGAGATACGTTCGGCCTTCTGCATGACGGAGCCGGCGGTGGCTTCCTCCGACGCCACCAATATGCAGGCGCGCGCCATCGTCGACGGTGACAGCATCGTCTGCGACGGACGCAAATGGTGGAGCTCGGGTCTCGGCCATCCGCATTGCCGCGTACTCATCTATATGGCCCTCACCGATGCGACGGCGTCGCCCTACGCCCGACATTCCATGGTGCTCATTCCGATCGACAGCGCCGGCGTCAAGATCGAGCGCATGCTGCCGGTCTTCGGCGCCTATGACGAGCCCTTCGGGCACGGCGAGGTCAGTTTTGAGGGGGTGCGGGTGCCGCTCGATCACGTCATCGCCGGCCCCGGTCGTGGCTTCGAGATCGCGCAGGGGCGCCTCGGTCCCGGCCGCATCCACCATTGCATGCGTGTTCTCGGCGCCGCTGAACGGGCCCTCGAGCTGATGATCGCGCGTGCCCGTAGCCGCCACGCCTTCGGCAAGGCACTGATCGATCTCGGCGGCAATCGCGACATCATCGCCGAGGCGCGCATCGCCCTTGAACAAGCACGTCTGCTCACCCTCAAGGCGGCATGGATGATGGATACCGTCGGTGCCAAGGCGGCGATGAGCGAGATCTCGCAGATCAAGGTGGTGGCACCCTCGGTGGCGCAGAAGATCATCGATCAGGCCATCCAGATGCATGGCGGCGCCGGTCTCAGCGACGATACGCCGCTCGCCGCGCTCTACGCCTATGCGCGCGTCCTGCGCCTCGCCGATGGCCCGGACGAGGTACACAAGGCGCTGATTGCCAAGCTCGAACTGCGCCGCCATGCCGAGGTGAGCGCATGAATCAGGTCGTCATCATCACCGGTGCCGGCAGCGGTCTCGGACGCGCCCTCGCGCACGCCTATGCTGAACGTAGCGCCTGTCTGCTCCTCGCCGACTATCAGGAAGAAGGCCTCGCCGCGCTCGCTGCGCTTTTGCAGCAGCGCGGGGTGAGTCTGCTCACCGAGCTTTGCGACGTGCGTCAGGCCGACGCCGTCACGGCGCTGGTGCAGCGCGCTGTCAGCGCCTGGGGGCGCCTCGACGTGATGATCAACAACGCCGGCGTGGCGGTGTCCGGGCCGCTCGTCGACGTCAGCGCTGCCGACTGGCACTGGGTCATGGACATCAACTTCTATGGGGTCCTGCACGGCTGCCAGGCGGCGGCGCGCGTCATGCAGGCGCAGGGTCACGGACACATCATCAACATCGCCTCCATGGCCGGTCTGCTCAACCCGCCCGAGATGGCCGCCTACAATGCCAGCAAGGCGGCGGTGGTCAGCCTGAGCGAGACCCTGGCGGCAGAGATGGCGGTGCATGGCGTCGCCGTGCATCTCGTCTGTCCGGGCTTTTTTGCCACCGGCCTCGGGCGTTCCCTGCGCAGCACGCGCGCCGGTACCGGCGCTGCCCTCGAACGCCTGATGCGCGCTTCGCCGCTCGACGCCGACGCTATCGCCGCGCGCATCATCAGCGCCTGCGAGCGCGGTGAGGCTTGTTTACTACCGCACCCGGAAGGGCGCTGGCACTGGCGTCTGAAGCGCTGGTGGCCGGCGGCTTTTCGACGGCGCATGCAGGCGATGGCTGCTGCCATGGCCGCCAGAGCGACACGACAGGAGAAGCAGCATGGCGGATGAAGTCGAAGAGATGCGCAGTGCGATGCGCGCCGGTGAAGAGGTCGATCGCGCCCACCTGCAGGACTGGATCGCAGGTCTCGGCCTCGGTGTCAGCGGTGATGCACAGATCACCCAGTTCGTCGGTGGCGCGTCCAACCTCACCTATCTGCTGCACTACCGCGAGCGCGATCTCATCCTGCGCCGGCCGCCACCCGGCCACAAGGCGAAGAGCGCCCATGATGTGCTGCGCGAGGCGCAGCTGATGCAGAGCCTGCGCCCGCACTATCCCTATGTACCGCAGGTCCTCGGCGTCTACGCGGCGGCGGATGCGCTCGGCCCGGCCTATCTCATGGAGAAGCTCGACGGCTACATCCTGCGCAAGGATCTCCCCGCCGACCTCAGCCTCGATGCGAGAGCGGCACGGGCTTTGTGCCAGGCCATGGTCGATCGTCTCGTCGAACTGCACGCTATCGACGTGGCGGCGGCCGGTCTCAGTCATCTCGGCCGCGGTCAGGGCTATGTCGCACGCCAGATCAGCGGCTGGAGCGAGCGTTTTCGCCAGGTGCACACCGTCGATGTCGCCAGCTTCACCAGCGTCATGAGCTGGCTGCAGGAGCGCCAGCCCGCCGACAGCGGTCTGTGCCTGATCCACAACGACTATCGTTTCGACAACCTCGTTCTCGATCGTGCCCAGCCGAGCCGGGTGATCGGCGTCCTCGATTGGGAGATGGCCACCCTCGGCGACCCCCTGATGGACCTCGGCAACACCCTGGCCTATTGGGTGCAGGCCGACGATGAGCCGGCCTGGCAGGCCCTGCGCCGGCAGCCGACGCAGGTGGCGGGCATGTTCACCCGTCAGGAGCTCATCGAGTTCTACGGTCAGCGCAGCGGCCGCGCGCTCGGCGACATGCTCTTCTACAGCGTCTATGGCCTCTTTCGTTTGGCGGTCATCGCCCAGCAGATCTACTATCGTCATGTGCAGGGCCAGGTGGCGCACCAGGCGTATGCCGGATTTGGGCGTATCGTCGATCTGCTCGAACGGCGGGCCTTGCGCATGATCGAAGGCGGACTCTTCTGATGGCGGCCATCCTGCTCGTGCGCCACGGTCAGGCGGCTTTCGAGGCCGCCGACTACGATCAGTTGTCAGCGCGTGGCGAGGAGCAGGCGCAGCGCCTCGGACGCGCCTGGCGCGCCAAGGGCTGGCGTCTGCAGACCTGGTACAGCGGTGCCCTGCAGCGCCAGACCGCCACCTTGCAGCATCTGCGTCAGGCTTACGGCGAAGTGGCGGGGGAGAGCATCGTCGATCGCCGTTTCGATGAGTTCGATCACGCGCAGCTGCTGCGCGCCGTGCAGCCCTGCTGGGACGACGTGCCGGCGCGACAGCGCTGGCTGGCGGCGCAGGCGCAGCCGCGGCAGGCCTTTCAGCGTCTCTTCGCGAGCGCCTTCGCGCGCTGGCAGGACACCCGCCACGCCGCCGACTACAGCGAGACCTGGCCGCAGTTTCAGCAGCGTTGTCAGGCGGCGTTGCAGGCGGTGCGCGCGCGCAGCTGCGGCGACGTCGTCGTCGTCACCTCGGGCGGGGTGATCGCCGCTCTCGTCCAGTCCCTGCTCGCCATACCCGACGCGCAGGCGCTCGCTCTCAACGCCGTGCTCTACAATGCCGGCTGTACACGCCTTTTGTACCACGCCGAGCAGCTCAGCCTGTCCGGTTTCAACGACGTCGGCCATCTCGATGGCGCTGACGCCGGCCTGCTCACCTATCGTTAAGACGAGGAAACGCTCATGTCATCCGAGGTCATGAATCTCCACGGGCGTGTCGCCCTGATCAGCGGTGCCAGCCGCGGCATCGGTGCTGCCATCGCCCGCCTGCTCGCCGCCCAGGGGGCACAGGTGCTGCTCTGCAGTCGCAAGATCGAAGGTTGCGAGGCGGTGGCGGCCGAGCTGCGCGCTGCCGGCGGACAGGCCGAGGCCATCGCCTGTCATATCGGCGACATGGAGCAGATCGACGCTCTCTTCGCGCACGTCGCCGCGCGTTATGGCCGCCTCGACATCCTGGTCAACAATGCCGCCGCCAATCCCTATTTCGGCTCCATCCTCGACACCGACCTCGCGGCTTTTCAGAAGACCGTCGACGTCAACATCCGTGGCTATTTCTTCATGTCGGCGCGCGCCGGCAAGATCATGGCGCAGCAGAGCCAAGGTGGCAGCATCGTCAACGTCGCCTCCGTCAATGGCGTCATCCCCGGTGCCATGCAGGGCATCTACTCGATCACCAAGGCCGCCGTCATCTCGATGACCCAGGCCTTCGCCAAGGAGCTGGCGCCGCACAAGGTGCGGGTCAATGCTCTGTTGCCGGGCTTCACCGACACGCGTTTCGCCAGCGCCCTGACGCAGAACGAGCACGTCGTCAAGGAAGTCCTGCGCCATGTGCCGCAGGGACGCATCGCGCAGCCGGAGGAGATGGCCGGCGCCGTCCTCTATCTCGTCTCCGATCTCGCCAGCTACACCACCGGCGTCGCCCTCAACGTCGACGGCGGTTATCTGATCGCCTGAAGGGGCTTGGCAGCGCCGCGGCTCTGCCCTTATCCTGCCACAGGGCCCAGCGTGTGGCGGGGAGGGGGTGTCGTGGCGATGCTGGTCGGTGTGTGCCTATCCCTGCTGGCCATCGTGCTGGCGGCCCTGCTCTTCACTGCCGCCATCGAGACCTGGGTCGCGCAGCGTGGCGTCCATCCCGGCTGGGCCGCTTCCATCATCGCCGCCGTCGCCACCGCTCTGCCTGAGACCCTGGTGCCGGTGGTCGCCCTGCTCGCTGGATCGCAGCGCGCCGTCGCGCTCGGTGCCCTGCTCGGGGCGCCCTGGATGCTGAGCACCCTGAGTCTGGCCCTGCTCGGTCTGGCGGCCTGGTGGCAGCGTGGCAGGCGCGGCGTCATCGCCGTCGATGCCCACCAGCAGGCGCAGGATCTGCGCGTCTTCATGCTCGGCTACAGCTACGCACTGCTCGCCTCCCTGCATCCCCTGCCCGGCGTGCAGGGACTCTATGCCCTGCCCTTGCTGGCTCTTTATGGTGGGCATGTGTTCAGCACCTGGCGGCGCGCCGCCACGCATGCGGCGATGCCGCCGCCGAGTCCACCGCCGTCACTGTGGCTGACGCGTCTGCGCCTGCCCTTGCGCTGGGCCCTGCCTCTGCAGGCGGTGCTCGCCCTCGTTCTGCTCATCGTCGCCGCACACATCCTGGTGCAGGCGCTCACCGCCCTGGCGCAGGCCTGGTCGCTGTCGGCTTTGTTGCTCAGTCTGCTGCTCGTGCCGATCGCCACGGAATTGCCGGAAAAACTCAACAGCCTGCTCTGGCTAAGGCGCCGTCAGGACAGTCTGGCGCTCGGCAACATCACCGGCGCTTTGGCTTTTCAGGGGTGTCTGCTGCCGGCCATCGGTCTGCTCGGGCTGCCCTGGCGGATGACGCCGCTCACCCTGTGGCCGGCTCTGCTCACCTGGAGCGCCGGCCTCTGGCTCAGTCTGCTGCCACGCCCGCTGCGCGCCTGGCATCTGCTGCCACCGGGCCTGCTCTACGTCGGCTATGTGGCGGTGCGCGGTCTCAGCGCTTGAACAATGAGCGCGCGCTGATGTTGATCGCCACCACCGACAGCGAGATCAGCGCCGCGCCGGCCCAGGCCAGGGCCTGCCAGTTGTCGTAGGGACTCATGGCGAACTGAAAGATGACCACCGGCAGGTTGGCCATGGGCTGATTCATGTCGAGGGAATAGAACTGGTTGTTGAGGGCGGTGAACAGCAGGGGTGCGGTCTCGCCGCTGATGCGCGCGAGGGCGAGGAGGACGCCGGTGACGATGCCGTTGCGTGCCGCCGGCAGGCAGACCATGAGGATGGTCTGGCGACGGCTGGCGCCGAGGGCGAGAGCGCCTTCGCGCAGCACGTCGGGGACGAGGAGGAGCATGTTCTCGGTGGTGCGCACCATGATCGGCAGGGCGATGATGGCGAGGGAGAGGGCGCCGGCCCAGCCGGAGAAGTGGTGCAGGGGCACGACGACGATGACGTAGACGAACAGGCCGATGACGATGGACGGCGCCGACAGCAGGATGTCGTTGATGAAGCGGATGACGGCGGCGGTCTTGTGGTGGCGACCGTACTCGGCGAGATAGATGCCGGCGATGATCGCCACCGGCGTGGCGATGAGGGTGCCGCTCAGCACCATGGTGACGCTGCCGACGATGGCGTTCCACAGACCACCGGCGGCATCCGGTGGTGGCGTCATCTGTGTGAACAGGCTGAGGTGGAAAGCGTGCAGGCCGCGCATGATCACGGTGCCGATGATCCACAGGGGAATGAACAGGCCGATCAGGGTGACGACGGTGGCGATGATCAGGACGATGCGGTTGGTCCAGCGCCGCTTGCGTTCATACAGGGTCGGGGCTTCGGTCAGCAGGGTGCTCATACACGGCGCTCCACTCGCAGGATCAGCAGGCGGGCCACCGCCAGCACGATCAGGGTGATGACGAAAAGGATGAGGCCGAGCTCAGTGAGCGCGGCGGCGTGAATGGGGTCGGAGGCTTCGGCGAATTCGTTGGCGATCACCGAGGCGATGCTGTTGCCGGAGTCGAAGAGCGCCGAACTGACGTTGTTCGAGTTGCCGATCATGAAGGTCACCGCCATGGTCTCGCCGAGGGCGCGGCCGAGACCGAGCATGATGCCGCCGACGATGGCGACGCGGGTGTAAGGCAGGACGACGTCCCACATCACTTCCCAGGTGGTGCCGCCGATGCCGTAGCCGGCTTCCTTGAGGTTCTGCGGCACCACTTCGAAGACTTCGCGCATCACCGAGGTGATGAAGGGCACCACCATCACCGCCAGCACCAGGGCCGAAGGCAGCAGGCCGATGCCGATGGGCGGACCGCGGAAGATGCGATCGAGGCCGGGGATGTGATGGCAGACGCGCATCAGACCGGGTTGTACGTACTCGGCGAGCAAGGGAGCGAGGACGAACAGGCCCCACATGCCATAGATGATCGAGGGGATGCCGGCGAGCAGTTCGATGATGCCATTGACCACGCCGCGCAGGCGGCGCGGACACAGTTCGGTGAGAAAGAAGGCGACGAAGAAACTCACCGGCACGGCGAGCAGCAGGGCGATGCCGGAGGTGACCAGGGTGCCGTAAATGGCCGGCAGGGCGCCGTAGTCATTGGCGACCGGATCCCAGGCCTGACTGACCAGGAAGTGCCAGCCGAAGGCCTTGAAGGCGGGCAGGGAGCCGATGAGCAGGGAGACGATGATGGCGCCAAGCACGAGCAGGACGACGCCGGCCATACCCAGCACCCACCAGCGAAAGCGGGCATCGCGTGCACGCTCACGGCCGAGGGCGTCATCGTGGACGGCGAGATCCAGCTCGATTGTACGTTCTCTAGGGTTCATGCTCTCACCTCAGGGTGCCACGGCCGGCGGGCGCGGCGCAAAAAACAAGGCCCCGTCACGCTGACCGGGGCCTGTAGGATCGGTCCAACGGCGACTATCTTACCAGATAGCGTGCCCGGACTTGTCTTTCACTTCCTGCGTCCAGTCCTGCTCGATCAGTTTGACGACATTGGCCGGCATCGGCACATAGTCGAGCTGACGCGCCTGCGGCTGACCCTTGGCGAAGGACCAGGAGAAGAACTTCATCACGTCCTTGATACGCGCGGCGTTGTCGACTCGGGTCGGCAGCAGCACGAAGGAGGCGCCGGCGATCGGCCAGGTGGTCTCGCCCGGCTCGTTGGTCAGCACCTGGTAGAAGTTCGGCGCATGCGTCCAGTCGGCGTAGGCGGCAGCGGCCTGGAAGGCCTCGATGCTCGGCTCGACGGTCTTGCCGGCGGCGTTGATCATGGCGCTGTGGTTCATGTGGTTGGTCAGAGCGTAGGCGTACTCGACGTAGCCGATGGCGCCGCGGATGCGCTGCACGTAAGCGGCGACGCCGGGGTTACCCTTGCCAGCGACACCGACTGGCCAGGCGACGGCGGTGTTGCAGCCGACTTTGCTCTTCCAGTTGGCGCTGACCTTGCTCAGGTAGTTGGTGAAGATGAAGGTGGTGCCGGAAGCGTCGGCGCGGCGCACGACGGTGATCAGCTCGTCCGGCAGCTTAACGCCGGGATTGAGAGCGGCGATGGCCGGATCATTCCACTGCGTGATGTCGCCCATGTAGATCGCCGCCAGGACTTTGCCATCGAGGCGCAGCTTGCCGGCGGGAACGCCCTGCAGATTGATGACCGGCACGACGCCGCCCATGATGGCGGGGAACTGCATCAAGCCCTTGCTGTTCAGGTCGGCCGTGGTCAGCGGCATGTCGGAGGCGCCGAAGTCGACGGTGCGCGAAGTGATCTGCTTGATGCCACCACCCGAGCCGATGGCCTGGTAGTTGAGACCGACACCGGTGTTCGTCTTGTAGGCATCGGCCCACTTGGCGAAGATCGGATAGGCAAAGGTCGAGCCGGCGCCGGTGATGTCGCCGGCCTGGGCGAAGATGCTGCCAGCCGCGAGGGCGACCGTCAGGGCAAGTCGAATCATACGCATGGTGGAATCCTCAGGAGGTCGGATGATGTCGCAATGATGAACAGCGGCATTGTGCGAAGTAACTGTTACAGAAATATTACCTAGAGAGATATTACCATAGCGTGGTCGTGCCGTGATCTGAGCGGCCTGCCGCCGTCAGGTCATCAGCCCCGTGTGCGCAGGCTGGTTCGACCAGTCCATGGGCAGCATTTGCTGCGGGTGCAAAGGACGCATGATCAAGGCGTTGAGCAGGCCGGCGAGCAGGATGATGAGCAGAGACTGCCATAGCGAGCAGCGCAAGGAGGTGGCGAGACTGCTGCTCGCCACCCACAGGCCGAGGGGGGTGGCGATGCCGAAAAGGAGCAGGCTCAGTGGCGTGAACAGGCCGACGCTGGTGAGCAGGCCGATGTAGAGCAGGGCAAAGAGGAAGACATAGACGTAGACACGCAAGGTGGCGCGCAGACAGAGCAGGAAGCCGCGGCCGCCGAGGATGAGCCAGCTCGCCAGCCAAATGAACAGGGCGCTGCCGAGGGCGCTGACGAGCAGGGCGAAGCCGGCACCGAGGAGAACGAGAAGAGCGAGGAAGATCATGGCTGCGCCCGCCGTTGCAGGGCGGCGGCGGAGAAGGCGATACCGGCCCAGCCATCGCGCATGAAGCGGCGGATGTTGGCGTGGTCGCTGCCGTCCGGATGGGCACAGACCTGCGCATAATGCTCGCCGAACAGGGCCAAGGTGGCGGCCTCGTCCAGGCCCTGCAGACGGGCGTAGGCGAAGATCTTGCAGGAGCCTTCATTGACGCCGGCGGCGTTGTCGAGGGCATCGGCGCCGCAGCCGTTGCGAAAATGCGTCGGCGTATAGTCGTAATGGGCGTCGATGTGCTGCAGATGCTGCTGGAAAGTGCTCATGCTGGGCTCGGCTTCGATCATGCGTAGAGAGGGGGCAGGGATTGCAGGGCCTGAGCGGCGTCGCCGCGCAGATAGGGTTTGAGCAGGTACATCACCTGGTGGATGCCGCGCTGGATCATCTCCTGGCTGAGGTCGGTGTCGAGTTCGCCGAACACCGCCGTCGAATGCAGAAAGGGCGCCCAGGAGGTGGTGATCACCCAGATATTGATGATGAGGGCATCGAGTTCGCCGTCGCTGGCGGCGATCAGGCCCTGACGCGTCATCAGGGTCATGATCTGGCGTCCGGAGCGGATGACCTCCTGGGCGAAGGTGCGGTAGCGCTGCAACAGTGCGGCGTCGTTGTTGAGCAGCTGCTCCATGTCGCGATGCAGAAAGCGGTACTCCCAGATGTTGCTGGCGATGCTGCGAAAATAAGCGAGGATGTCCTCCCAGGTCAGCGCCGCCGCCGCATCGACCTGAAGAAAGTCGCGCGTGCGCTGCTCATACTGCAGGAAGAGTTCATAGATGATCGCTTCCTTGTTGCGGAAGTGGTAATAGAGATTGCCCGGACTCATGCCGAGAGCGGCGGCGATATGATTGGTGGTGACGCTGCGCTCGCTCTGTTCATTGAACAGGCGTAGGCTGGCGAGGAGGATGCGATCACGCGTTTTCATGATGGGCGAGGGGCTTCGATCGACACGGTCTTGACAGTCTAGAGCAAATACTCTAAAAGAGAAAGCCTATGACGTCCGGGCCGCCATTATGGCGCCTCGCGACGTTTACTCCAAGACAGAGGAAAAGATCATGGTAGCCAACGTCGTCCATCTCGATACCGCGCTGAGCCCCGCCGTCGCCGATCTGCAGCGCTGTTTTCAGATCCAGCGTGCCGCCTTCCGGGCGCAACCCATGTCCTCGGCGGAGGATCGTCTCGAACATCTGAAGCGTCTCAAGGAGGCGCTCATCCGCTACCAGGATCGTCTGGCGCAGGCCATCGCCGAGGATTTCGGCCATCGTTCGCATGATGAGACCAAGTTCGCCGAGATCATGACCTCGCTCGAGGGCATCAAATACAATCAGAAGCACCTGCGTGCCTGGATGCGTCCGGAGAAGCGCCACGTCAGCCCTCTGCACATGCCGGCCAAGGCGCGCGTCGTCTATCA
>JAKBFV010000113.1 GCA_021833365.1 Pseudomonadota bacterium
CGGGGCGGTATGCACACAGCCGGTACCGGCATCGGCGGTGACGTGTTCGCCGAGGATGACCGGCACCTGACGCGCGCTGTCGAAAGCATGCTCGAGCAGCAGTCCCTCCAAGGCCCGCCCCGGCAGCTCGGCGAGGACGCGGCTCGATGTAACGCCATAGCGCTCGAGCGCCGCTGCTTCGAGATCACGCGCCAGTATCAGGATCTCGGCGCCGAGCTCACGCTCGATACGCACCAGAACATAGAGAATATCGGGATGCACGCAGACAGCGCGATTGGCCGGCAGGGTCCAGGGCGTCGTCGTCCAGATGACGACGCCGACCGGCGCATCGAGCTCGACACCGGCACGTCGCGCCAGCTCATCGCGCTGCCGCACCGGAAACAGGACGTCGACCGCCGGTGAGATGCGGTTTTGATACTCGACCTCGGCCTCGGCCAGGGCAGACGCACAATCCAGGCACCAATGCACTGGCTTCAGACCCTTGAGCAGATGGCCGCGCTCGGCCAACACCCCGACGGCACGCACGATATCGGCTTCCTGCGCAGGATGCATGGTCAGATAGGGGCGCTGCCAATCACCGAGCACACCGAGGCGCTGAAAATCGCTGCTCTGCCGTTCGACCTGGGAAGCTGCGTACTCGCGACAGTGCTGGCGGAATTCAGCGGCACTGACCTTGCCTCCCGGCTTGCCGACCTTCTTCTCGACATTGAGCTCGATCGGCAGACCATGACAGTCCCAGCCCGGAACGTAGGGTGCATCGAAGCCGGCCATCGAACGCGAACGCACGATGATGTCCTTGAGGATCTTGTTGACGGCGTGCCCGATGTGGATGTCGCCATTGGCGTAAGGCGGTCCGTCGTGCAGCACGAAGCGCTCGGCGCCTTGCCGCGCCAGCCGCAATTGCGCGTAGAGATCCATCGCCTGCCACTGCGCCAAACGCTGCGGTTCACGCTCAGGCAGCGACGCCTTCATCGGAAAGTCGGTGTGCGGCAGGTTCAAGCTCGCCTTGTAGTCCTGGCTCATACATACTCATCAGGCGCCGCCGTGGCGCGGTTGGAGAAAAATTCCCGGGCCTGTTCGACATCCCGGCCGATAGCTGCCACCAACTCCGGCAGCCCGGCAAATTTGCGTTCATCGCGCAATTTACCGAGAAAACTGACGCGCAGACGGCGTCCATAAAGATCCGCCGCATAATCGAGCAGATGCACTTCCAGTCGCGCATGCACGCCGGCGACGGTCGGGCGCGCACCGATATTGGCCACCCCTGGGCGCACCGCGTCATCAGCGCCATCGACCTGCACGACGTAGACACCGGCGAGCGGCCACACCTGACGGCGCAACTGGATATTGGCGGTCGGAAAACCGAGCTGGCGACCGAGCTGATCACCGCGCATCACCCGACCACTGATCGAAAAATCATGTCCGAGATAGGCGCGCACGCGCGCAAAGTCGGCCATCGCCAGGGCTTCGCGCAGGAGCGTCGAACTGACACGCTGCCCTTGCACCTGAATGGACGCCGAGTCCTGAACGATGAAGCCGGCGCTGCTGCCAGCACGCTGCAGATAAGCGAAGTCGCCCTGGCGGTCACAGCCGAAACGAAAATCATCGCCGACGATCAGCTGGCGACAGGCGATGCGCTGCAGCACTTCGCTGACAAAAGCGGCGGCGCTGAGTGCGCGCAAGCGCGCATCAAAGCGCAGGACGAGGATCTCATCGACGCCGAGGGCGCGAATGGCCTCGAACTTGTCGTGCCAGCGCATGAGACGGGCTGGCGCCTGATCGGCGAGAAAAAACTCGAGTGGCTGTGGCTCGAAGAGCAGCACCGTCGAACATAACTGCTGCTCGCGCGCGCAGGCGACCAGCCGCGCCAGCAGAGCCTGATGACCGCGATGGACACCATCGAAGTTGCCGATGCTGACGACACGTCCGACGACAGTGGGCAAATTGTAGAGACCGCGAATCAAGCGCATGCGGACATACCTGAGAACATCGAAGCCGCAGTATATAAGAAAGCCCGGCTGAGCACGAAGCGCTGGCGCTCAGCCGGCATGATGGCGCAGATGGCGTGGCCGCAGACCGAGCACCCAAAGCAGGATGAAGTAACTGGCCGCACCGAGAGCGATCAGCCCGAGCAGGGCGAAGAGCTTATGCCCCCAGCCCGGCTGCAGCCAGTAGTTCCAGCCCGGATTGCAGCGCTGCAGGACCACCACCATGCCGATATTGGCGAGGGCAAAACGGGCACCCTGACGCCGCCAGTGCCCCCCCAGACGATAGACCCCACGGCGCACCAGCCCGCGGTAGAGCAAAGCCGCATTGAGAAAAGCTGCCAAGGTGCTGGCCATCGCCAGACCGACATGCCGCCAGTGCCAGACGAGCAGAAGATTGAACAGCATGTTGGCGACCATGGCGAGGATGCCGATACGCACCGGCGTGCGGGTATCCTGGCGGGCATAGTAGCCCGGCGCCAGCACCTTGATGAGCATGAAGGCGAGGATGCCACCGGCGAGGGCGCGCAGAGCCGCCGCTGACATCAGTACCGCCTGGACGCCGAAGTGACCGTGCAGAAAAAGCGTCGCGATCATCGGCTCGGCGAGCATGCACATGGCCAGCGAGGCCGGTGCCCCGACCAGGACCACCACCGTCAGCGCCCAGTCCAGGGTCTTGGCGAAGCCTTCATGGTGAGCACTGGCGTGCTTGTTCGACAAAGTCGGCA
>JAKBFV010000073.1 GCA_021833365.1 Pseudomonadota bacterium
TGCGACGGTGCTGGTTGAAGGGTGCCATGGGCGATGCCATCCATGCGGTGCTGTGTGCGGCGGGCTACAACCTAAGGTTCCTGCTGAGGGTGATCAGGTATTTTTGCGCCTGGATGTTATTGCTACAGCGGGGGTGCAGCAACCTGGTGCGGGCCGGTGAATTCATCAGCAGTGTCGTGTAGCAGCACAGCTCGATCACGACGAACCCCCAGGGGTATATTGTGTGCGTGGAAAGCGAATTTTTCAGGGCCGATGACGTAGTGTGTGTGGGGGGGGCAAGGTTGGCGAGGTCAAAAATGCAAAATAGAGAAATTTAATGCATTGATTTTAAAGGAAATTACTTTGTAATGCGAATAGCTTGATCTGGTTTCTCGAGCGTAACCTAATGATTTTCTACTAAATTTAACTTGACGTTATGAATTTTTGTTGCCTATGATGGTTTTTTACTTCATTTTGGAGGTCTAGAATGTTTAAGTCATCGTTCAATGAGTCAGAGCAAGCTCAAGTACAGCATGGGTTTGGTGATCGGCTTGATGTGGATGTGGATGTGGGTGTGGCTACCTTGTCTAGTGCGGCGCTAATACGTCTGGTTGAAGAAGTTCGGCATGAAGGCTCAATAGGTTGTCAGGCATACGACCGCGCGCACAACCGACATAATCGCTGAGAATATTGTGCGGATTGATACGGTTTTAGTGAAAGTCGCAAGTAGGTGTAATATTAATTGCACCTACTGTTATGTTTACAATATGGGTGATGATGGGTGGCGGGACATGCCATCCATAATCTCTCGTGAAACTATTGTTTGTCTTGCTAATTCACTCAGACGATTTTCTGCTCAGCAAAATGAGTCGTTTGCTGTCGTTCTTCATGGCGGAGAGCCTTTGATGATGGGGGCAAGGCGTCTTGAGTTTTTACTTGCCTCTTTAAGGGATGGATTGCCTGTTCACTACCCTATAAGTATACAGACAAATGGCATGCTGTTGACTCGGGAAGTGGCGGATCTATGTTCTCGGTATAGGGTGTCTGTTTCTGTAAGCATTGATGGGCCGAAATCGGTAAATGACCTTTTTCGATTGGGAAAAAAATCTGAAAGTACGCACGACAGCGTTGTTGCAGGCATAAATGTTCTTCGTCAGCATCCTGATTCAGCGTTTCTCTACGCAGGCCTGCTGTCAGTTATTAATCCTGAATCCACTCCAATTGCTATCTATGACTACTTAAAGTCGCTGGAAGCGCCGTCAATTGACTTCTTGTATCGTGATGGTAATCATAGCCATATGCCTTATGGCAAAAAATCTTTCGAATCGATTGAGTACGGGGACTGGCTCGCACGCCTTTTAGATGTCTATTTGGCGGATCCTGCTCCTCCTCGTATTCGCTTCCTAGATGATATCATCAAGTTGTCACTTGGTGGGCATGGTGTCAAGGAGGGTCTCGGCGATGCTGAATATGGAATTGCTATTATAGAAACGGATGGCACGATCAGCAAGAATGACACCTTAAAAAGTTCCTTCAATGGCGCTGATAAATTTACTGAATCCTGGTCAATCAAGTTTAATGAGTTGGCAGACGTTTTTCGGTCACATGAGTTTAAGGGCTACCACTACCTTCAACGGCCAACGTCCAATATTTGCAAAGATTGCTCATACTTGCTGATATGTGGTGGAGGAATGCCGCTTCATCGATGGAAGATTGGATTCGAGTATGATAACCCATCTGTCTATTGCAATGATCAGAAAATTTTGATATCCAAAGTGATCTCTCGTCTTCAAAATGAAGGATTAAAAGTTGCTTCTCGAATCCCCATCAAGAACGCTTGAACTTATCCCCTTTCGCTATGGATTGATTTCATCGTGTATGCATCAGAGCTTGGCACTCATGATGTTGACATGGCTTGAGGAAGATGCTCCCTGGAGGCTGCGAGTGGCGGACTTCTATGAGCAGTATGAGTTTAGCTTCAATGACGTGATACTTCCCGACCCTTTGGCAGATGCTTTCTCGTCTAGTGCGATGCAAGACCTGCGACAGCATATGGAGCTTCTTTTTGGTGTTGATCTGTCAACGCGAATCGATATCACTGCGCATCGTCTGTCGCATGGGCAGCGCATCCGAATTCATAATGACTTCATCCCCGGAGAAGAGTCGCACCGACTCCTGATCCAGCTCAATCGAGGCTGGAAAGACGCTAATGGTGGTCTGTTGGTTTTTTTTAATAGCAGCAACCCATCTGATGTACATCGTGTTCTTCGTCCCTTGCACAATACCGGTGTGGTTTTTGAGATATCCCAGTCATCCCTACATGCGGTGACCCCTATTCACGCGGGAGACAGGTATACGCTTGTCTTCTCGTTTTTCCCGGCTTAATATGCTTACAATCATTGAACATATTGAGTCTTATCTAAAGAATCCATTTGCCCCATTATGGTGGCCGGGTCTGGCACAGCATCTAGTGCGCCAATTGGAGATGCACGCTGAAGAATACTCGACATCTCAGTGGATCGCATGTGTGCCGCCCGAGAGGGCTTGGCATATTGCCAACCAGGGAAATGTTGATTTTAATTTTTTTGTGGAATTGCTCGCCACCCAACCCGCCCTGCAATTGTCGTCAAGGGGGATGATTTTCACTGATAAGGTTACGGTTGAAATTAAGTCGTTGAATGGTCTAACGCAAGCGCTAAAGATTCTTCAGTATGTTCCGTCCCTAGCTACAGCGATCGATAACCTTACCAAAAGTATCCATATTTTAGAGGCACCCGAGCCTGAAATTGATATCAGTTTTAGCGATCCATTAATTCCTTTCTCGGTTTTTTTGAATGTTTCAGAAGGTCAGTTCGCTGACTTCCGGACAGCAGAAGCTTTAGTACATGAGGCTATGCACCTTCAGCTATCATTGATTGAGCGATTTTATCCCATTGCGACTCCTAACCAAGGACTTCACTACTCGCCGTGGAAGCAGTCACGGCGCCCAGTTACCGGTTTGATGCATGGTTTATACGTATTCCGAGTCATCGAGCAATGGCTCACAAATATTTCACGGGTCTCTGAAGAAGCGAAGGAATACTCTCAAAAACGAAAGACTCAGATTCGTTTGGAGATAGATCAACTTTCTCCTGAATCATTGGTTGATTACTTGACAGAGGGAGGGAAAAAGCTATTGAGTTGCATTTTGGGGGCGGCTGCGCATTCGTGCGATCATGGATAGCCAATTCTGTGATCAGGTATTGAGCTGCCCGGGGGAATCTGTTGTTCTGTTGATTCATATCTCTCACAAACTACGCGCTCTGTAAGCATCTGCCCCAGGCACATAGGCAGCATCGCCAAGATTTTCTAGCAGCTGGCTGTAGCCGTGCAGTGGCTGCGGCGAGCGTCTTGCGGGGCGTGGCCCGTCATTGGTAGAGGCGCTGCCAGCAGGGGCCGCGATCTGTCTTGCGATAGCACGGCACAGGCCTTTTCATCCAGCTCCCAACTCTCACGTTCGATGGCGTAAAGCTCGCCGATGCGTGCCAGCGCCTCAGCTGCAATCGGGCTCTTGTTGGCTGTGTTCGGGTCAAAGAACTTCCACCGTGCATGCGTCCAGCAACCCAGTTCAGTGATGCCTCGTTTTTCGGTAAACAGCTTTTTATAGCCACTGAAGTCATCGCCCATCAAGTGCCTACGCAAGTCCTTCAGGAAGTTACGCGCGTGGAAAACGAATTTTTCAGGGCCGACTAATGAGACTAACCATAATAAAATCTTAACCTCAATACATGTACTGCTCGGTGTGGCAGGATATGCATTGCTCAGGCGTCCGAAATTCGACGCCACACCCCCGGGGGGGCACGATCGTATCAAGTTGATCCTCCCTCTATGTTTTTTCACCAGATTTTCCGGCGATTACAGCAGTAATAACCAGTATGAGGGCGGCGCCTGCAATTTCCAGCCATGTCTTCTTTTTGTGGTCGTTGGTGGACTTGCAAGCGGGACACAATTCAATTTCCTCGTTAAGGAGTTCGCGTCCACATTTAGAACATGTTGCCATTTTATGCCTCCAGAAGTTCTTTGGGTTTTATTTCGATTTCTATGCGTTCGAATTCGTCATTTGCGAGAATTTCGCACTCTGATATTTTCTCGTCAAAAAAAGACTTTTGCTTTATGTATGAATTCCAGGGAAGTTCCGGAAAAACGCCATTCGCAGCCGGAGCCAAGCGGGCCTTTTTCACCGCTGCCGCGATGTCACATGAGTCGAGCTTCTCTACATAGGTGCGGAGCGCGTTCGCCGCCGCCAGCGGTTCTCCAAGACACACATAGCAATTTGCCAGTGTCTGAATTCCCAGAAGGCAGGCCTGGAATGATTCTTGGGCAAGCATGAAGGCTTGCCCTGATCGTTCTGACTTGTTAGATTTCCAATTGTCGAAAAGGCCGAGTCTCGTGTCTGGGGCATCGGCAATCTGCTGCTTCAGGGATGCGATGGATTTTTCCAGGCCTGTATTTAGTACAGAGATTGCGTTTGTGATAAGTGAGTGCTTTGTGTTTTCCAATGAGGTGCTCAATGCCTGCTCGTAAGAGCTTATGCCGGCATTGATTTCTGCGATTCTGTCATTGTGCAGTTCTGAGAATAGCTTCGCAATACTGCCTTCAATACGGTTCAGCTGCATGGCTATGCTCACTAGCAGGATCTGCGATCCAACTGCAGTTGCTGCCTTAACGAGTGAGGGCCGGACAGCCTGGAATTTTGTGTGCTCGAGAATCTTTCCGTCTTTATAAAAAACACCTTTGAAATTCCCGGCCGCATCCTTGTATAGTTGACCTCCATCGGGGAACGACACTATTTTGTAGACTTCGTCTGCGTTGAGTTCTTTTGCAGCTTGAATAATTTCGGGGATGCCCCGGAGCTCACGCAATAAATCCATCCGCCGCTTGTGCAATTCGCCCCCTAAGGCATGAGGGCTGTCGGATTGCGTTGCGATGCTAGACGAGGGGTTGATGACCAGTGCTCGTGTCATTACTGCGTCTCCTTTAAAAGCGTGTCCTCGTGCATGGTGTAACAGCGCCGGTCACTCTTGCCTCGGGTAGGCATGGTTTGCTGTTCGATCAGGCTGCCATGGTGGGCAACGTGACCATCGCATCATCGCTCAAAGGAGCCATGGTTTCCAGCGTCATATAGCGCGCCCGTTTGCACGGCCCACTCGTCATTTTGCTCCAGGAGTATCGCCCCGACCAGTCGGATGATGGCGGCCTCATTGGGGAAGATCCCTACCACTTCGGTGCGGCGCTTGATTTCACCGTTCAGCCGCTCAATGGGGTTCGTGGAGTGCAGTTTGGGGCGGTGCGCAGCCGGGAAGTTCATATAGGCCAGCACGTCCGTCTCCGCCTCGTCCATCAGGGCGGCCAGTTTCGGTACCTTGCCCCGAATCTGATCAGCCACCTGGCGCCACTGGCCTTTCGCCAACTGCGCATCTTCTTGCGCAAAGGCCGTGGCAATGAAGGCTGAGACGACGCGTGGCGTTTTTCAAGGTAGTTGTCGCTTTTCTGTGTTTCCTATGCGGCCTGTGGAAGGGCTATATCCTCTCTTTCCGGATTGAGCATGACAGCGCCCACCAGCGCCATGGCGCCTTGCCTAAACGAATACGACTCTATCCTATGTTTCATGACGCTCGCCTGGCTGCGTGAAAAGTCATAATGAGAACTGCTGGCGCTCTGAGCGAGGCTGGCGGCAGCGCCGCCGAGATGGTGTATACTGAAGTCGTTCTCTGGGATGCGCGCCAATCGGTCACGTCCCCTGAGCCGATGTTTGTTGTCCTAGGGATGCCTACGTTGTACCCGTGTGCATGTCCGCTTGACGGAAAGCCTGACGGTGCTCGGCGCATTCCACCTTGAACCTGTGGGTTCAAGGGTCACGACCGATAGCGGCATCCTGGAGAACTCCATGTCCAGCGCGGCTACAGCGAAAAAACTCTGGCGCCGCCGTCTGCGCGCCTGGCGTCGTCGTCTCAGTCGCCGACAGCAGGCTCTGGCTGCACGTCGTCTGGCGCGTCATCGCGTCGTTCTCAAGCGTCTTCGTCACATCGCCGCCTATCTGCCGAGCGACGGTGAGATCGATCCGCAGCCTCTGCTGCGCGGCTTGCCGGCGCGCCTCTATCTGCCCTGTCTGAGCGCGAGTGGTCTGCTCTTTCGCCGCCATGGCCGACGCCTCACCCGGCATCGCCTCGGCCTCTGGCAGCCATCGCGGGGTCTGCCGCGCCGCCTGTGGACCCTCGACGCCATCTGTCTGCCGCTGGTCGCCTTCGATGCTCATGGCCAGCGTCTTGGTCGCGGTGGCGGGCATTATGATCGTGCTCTTGCCGACCTCGCGCGTCGGCCGCGGCGCCCCCTCCTGATCGGCCTCGCCCATGCCGGTCAGTACGTCGATACCCTGCCGTGCGAGCCCTGGGATCAGCGCCTCGATCGCCTGCTCAGCGATACGCGCCGCTGGTCCTTTGCGCGGCATCCGCAGCGCCGGCATGAGGCGATAAAAAGCTGACAGCGAGCCTTTTCGCGACTAGACTTTCCGTCCTTGCAAGACCCACTCAGGATCCTTCGCCATGATCGACAGGACATATGGAGCATGGTCGCTCGCCCTTTTCTACGCTTGTCTGCCCAGCCTCAGCTGCGCTTCCGGCTATAACTTCGGGACGCAGAGCGCTTCCGCCGAGAGCGTCGCCAACGCCAGCGGCGCCGAGGCGGCTGACGCCAGTACCGTCTACTTCAATCCGGCCGGCATGAGTCTGCTGCACGGCAATCACTTCAGTCAGGTCCTCGACGTCGTCCTGCCCAGCGTCTCCTTTCATCCGCAGGGGCAGGCCACGGCCAATGTCGGTGGCCAGTTCGTGCCCATCCAGGGCGATGGTGGCGGTACGCCGATCTCGACCACCGTCGTGCCGCACGCCTACCTGACGCATGAGATCGACGATCGCTACAGCGTCGGTCTCGGCATCTTCGTGCCTTTTGCCGCCAAGCTCGCCTATGACAGCAACTTCGTCGGTCGCTTCTATGGCACCGAGACCAGCCTCGAGACGACGACCATCAACCCCTCCTTGTCGATACGATTGAGTGAGCACGACAGCATCGGCCTCGGTCTCGATGCGCAGTACATGTTCGGTGCACTGACGCGCAGCGTCTATGGTCCGGCCTATGCCTATGGATTGTCACCCAGTCTGGCTCCGGCGGTCAGCGCCGCCGACGCGCAGGGCGCCATGGATCCTTATGCCAATATCCACGGCAGCAACTGGGGCTATGGTTACAACCTCGGCTTTCTGCACAGCTTCGACGACGACACCCGTGTCGGTCTCGCCTATCGTTCGGCCATCCGCGAGAATCTGCACGCGCGCGAGACCCTCGGCAATACCGCCGGGCTGCAGGCCAACCTGATCGCGCAGGGCCTGCCCGCCGCCCTCGTGCACGCAGCGCCGACTTCGGCGCCGGCGCAGGTGCGCATCGTCACGCCGGAGTCGGTCTCGCTCAATGGCTGGCATCGCCTGAACGAGCGCTGGGCGGTGATGGCCGATACCACCTGGACGCGCCATGATCGTCTGCAGGATCTCAACATCCTCGCTCTGCCGATCGCCAACACCTCGATCAGCTTGCCCTGGAAGAACACCTGGAAGGCTTCCGTCGGCCTCAGCTACCAGCTCAGCACGGCGCTGCAGCTGCGTACCGGCTACATGTTCGACCAGTCGCCCACTGGCGCCAACCCCGGGGTCTTTCCGACCATGCCGGACAACAATCGGCAATGGTTCTCCGGCGGTGCCACCTATGCCATCAATGCGAACAACAGCATCGATCTGGCGATCAGCTACTGGAAAATCGACAGCCGTTCGCTCTATCGCACCTATGACAGCGCGACGCAGGCCGACATCCCGGCCAACGCTTCAGCGCTCAGCGGCAGCGGCAGTTCGCAAGGTCAGCTCAGCGGTCGTGTCGACAGCCGTGCCCTGGCCATCGGCTTGCAGTGGAATGCGACGTTCTAGCCAGGCTGCCTGAGCCCGGCTGACGACCGGATCAGGTCGGCGGTGGCTGGATGGCGGCGAGCGCCTGGTCCATACGCGCGATCAGGCGTTCCAGGCCATCCTCGGGCAGGTTCGGCTGTTGCGCCGCCTGCAGGGCGAGGAGTTCGCGGCTGAGGTTGAGGGCGACGATGACAGCGATGCGTTCGAGACCGAGGATGCGGCCCTGGCCGCGTACTTCACGCATTTTCTTGTCGACGTAGCTGGCCGAGACGCGCAGCACCTCCTGCTCGCCGGGCGGGCAGCTGATGCGGTAGGGCTTGTCGAGCAGCTGCACCTCGATCGTGCTGTGATCACTCATGCAGATCCTCCTGACTCTCGAGCGCGCGCAGGCGCAGGATGATGGCCTCGACCTTGGCTTTGGCGAGCTCGTTCTTGCGCTTGAGCTCGCGGATCTCCTCGCCCTGATCGCGCTCCTGCTGGCGCAGGCGGCGATTCTCGGCGTCGAGCTGGATCAGGGCCTGCAGCAGGCGCTCGATGCGTTGTTCGAAAGAGCTGAGATCGATGGTCATCAGTGGATGGGGTCGCGCCGGCCTAGGATAAGCGTTATATTAAGATCGCCCTCATCGTCTGGTCAAATAGCAGGCTTTCATGCACCACGCTCCCACGCATCTTCCCGATTATGACGAGCTCGCGCAGGCTCTGCAGCAGGCGCGCAGTCTGTGTACGCCGAGTGAGCTGCAGGGCCTGCTCTGTGGTCTGTTGGCCGGCGGCGCGCGTCTGGCACGCCCGACCCTGAGCAAGATTCTCGAGGCGCATCTCGAGTTCAGTGAGCCGCTCGATGAGGACTGGGCGAGCAGTTTGTGGGCTTACAATGAAGCTTTGCGCGTCAGTCTCGCCGATGACGATTATGCCTTCGCCCTGTGTCTGCCCGACGACGATGCGCCCATGCGCGCCCGTGTCGAGGGCCTGGGGGCGTGGTGCAATGGTTTTCTCTTCGGCTTCGGCACCGCCTTGCGCAAGATCGACGAGAGCCGCCTCGGTGAGGATGTGCAGCAAGCCCTCGCCGACATCGCTGAGATCGCCCGTGTCGACACCGCCGGGCTCAGCGAACAGGACGAAGCCGATCTCATGCATCTGGTCGAGTATCTGCGTCTGGCGGCGGTGATGATCTTCACCACTTTTCTGCCTGAACACGAACGCGCGCAGCCGGATGCGCCGGAGGACGCACATTGAGCGCCCTGCCGCTGGAGGAGTTCGCGCGTCGCCGCCGCGCCCTGATGAACATGATGGGCGAGGGCAGTATCGCCATACTGCCGGCCGCCGAGCAGGCCCTGCGCAATCGCGACAGCGAGTTCCGCTACCGCCAGGACAGCGATTTTTATTATCTCAGTGGCTTCACCGAGCCGGAAGCGGTGATCTGTCTGATTCCCGGGCGGCCACAGGGCGAGTTCGTCATGTTCTGCCGGCCGCGCGACAAGACCCAGGAGATCTGGAATGGTCGGCGCAGCGGTCCGCATGGGGTGGTGGCGGACTATGCCGTCGACGAGGCCTTTCTCATCGATGAACTCGATCAGCGCCTGCCGCAGCTGCTGCAAGGCTGCGCCAAGGTCTATTGCGCCATGGGTGCGCGTCCCGGCTTCGATCGCCGCCTGCTCGACGCTGTGCAGGATCTGCGCGCGCGTGCGCGCACCGGAGTGCACGCGCCGGGCGAATTTCTCATGCTCGATCATCTGCTGCACGATCTGCGGCTGTTCAAGTCGGCCGACGAGATCAAGCTCATGCGCAAGGCCGCCACCATCTCGGCACAGGCGCACCGGCGCGCCATGCGCGCCTGCCGTCCCGGCCGTTTCGAGTACGAGCTCGAGGCCGAGATCCTGCATGAGTTTCTCAGCCAGGGCTGTGCGGCGGCGGCTTACAACAGCATCGTCGGTGGGGGTGCCAATGCCTGCATCCTGCACTATGTCGATAATCGTGAGCGTCTGCAGGATGGCGATCTGGTGCTCATCGACGCCGGCGCCGAATACGATCACTACGCCGCCGACATCACCCGCACCTTCCCGGTCAACGGCCGCTTCACGCCAGCGCAGCGCGCTCTCTACGATCTCGTCCTGGCGGCGCAGGCGGCGGCCATCGCCGTCATTCGCCCCGGCGCTCACTGGAATGACCCGCACGACGCGGCGGTGCGCTGTCTCACCACCGGCCTGCGCGATCTCGGCCTTTTGCAAGGCGAGGTCGACGAGCTCATCGCCAACGCCGCGTATCGGCCCTATTACATGCATCGCACCGGCCACTGGCTGGGCATGGACGTGCACGACGTCGGCGACTACAAGGTCGCTGAGCAGTGGCGCGAGCTCGAGCCGGGCATGGTGCTCACCGTCGAGCCGGGTCTCTACATCGCCAGCGACGCCGAGGTCGAGCCGCGCTGGCGCGGCATCGGTATCCGTATCGAGGACGACGTCCTGGTGACGCGGCAGGGGCACGAAGTGTTGACCGCCGCGGCGCCGAAGCAGGCGCAGGAGATCGAAGCGTGGATGCGGGGGGAGGGATGAGGCAGGTCGAGTACGACGTCGTCATCGTCGGTGGCGGCATGGTCGGCGCCACCCTCGCCCTGATGCTGGCGCAGCGCCCTGGTCTGCGCATCGCCATCGTCGAGGCGGCATCGCCGCCACAAACCGATGCCCGTGGTTTTCAGCCGAGTTTCGATGGTCGTTCGACCGCCCTGTCACGCAGCACGGCGCAGGCCTTCGTGCAGCTCGGTCTGTGGCCGGAGATCCGTCGCTACAGCCAGCCCATCCGCCATATCGAGGTGTCGGAGCAGGGGCGTTGGGGGCGGGTGCGCCTCGATGCCGAGGAAGAGGGTATCGAAGCGCTCGGCTTCGTCATGGAGAACGCCTGGCTCGGTCGCCTGCTCTATGGCGCGTGCACGGCTGACGCCGCTATCGACTGGATGAGTGCCTGCCGGGTGCAGGCGATCGATGCCGTCGCCGGTGTGCAGCGTGTGCAGGTGCACAGTGCGACGGGCGAGTTTCTGCTGCAGGCGCGACTGCTCGTCGCTGCCGATGGCGCCCATTCCAGTCTGCGCGCCGCCATGCAGGTCGCCAGCGATACCTTCGACTACACGCAGTGCGCCGTCGTCTGCAACGTCGATAGCAGTGAGGCGCACGCCGATCGCGCCTATGAGCGTTTCTGTCATGGCGAGGTGCTCGCCCTGTTGCCGCGCGTCGACGCTTCGCGCGCCCTGATCTGGACGGCGCCGCCTGCGCGCGCGCGCGAACTCGAACGCGCCCAGGAGGGTGAGTTCCTGCGTCAGCTCGGCCAGCGCCTGGGGCCGGCCTGGGGGCGCTGGCGGGCGCGCACCGCGCCTGTCGTCTATCCGCTGCAGCGCATCATCGCCCGCCAGCAGGTGCAGGCCGGTCGTGTCCTGCTCGGTAATGCCGCACATTTTTTGCATCCGGTCGCCGGCCAGGGTTTCAATCTCTGCGTTCGCGACGCTGCTGCTCTGGCGCGCACCGTACACGCCCAGATGGAGCGCGGTGGTGACCCTGGTGACATCGCCAGCCTGCGCCTCTACGAGGAGGGGCGGCGCCGCGATCAGGCCTTGATCACGACGTTCTCCGATCGCCTGGTGCGCCTGTTCGCCGTCGATCATGCCCTGCTTAGCCATCTGCGCAGTCTCGGCATGAGCCTGTTCGACCTGACACCGGGCAGCAAGACCCTGCTCGCACGCCTGAGCATGGGGGCCTTGTGAGTTCTTTCGACGTCATCGTCGTCGGTGCCGGTCCGGCCGGACTGACCCTGGCGGCCCTGTTGCATCAGGCCGGCATCGCTGTCGCCCTGGTCGAGCCGCAGCCCCTGCGCCATCTGCCGGCGACGCACGATCTGCGCACGGTGGCGCTGACGCCGGCGTCTCTTGCGCTGCTGGCGCGTCTGCCGCTCACATGGTCGGCGTGGCGTCATGTCGACTATCGCCAGGTGCGTGTCGAGGACGCCGACGCCAGCACGCCCTTGCTCTTCGATGCCGAGTCGATGGGCGTGGCGTGTCTCGGTCGCCTGATCGAGAACGCCGTCCTGCAGTGCGCTTTGCAGGACTGTGTCGATACCCTGGCGCTGCCGCAGTATGAGCAAGCGGTGGGCGCCACCGGCGTCGCCGCCGGACAACGCTGGCTCGAGCTCGCTGACGGCCAGCGCCTGCAGGCCGAACTCGTCGTCGCCTGCGATGGCGCGCAGTCGCCCCTGCGCCGCCAGCTCGGCATCGAGCTGTGGCAGCACGATTATGCTCAGTCGGCTCTCGTCGCCTGCGTGCACCACAGCGGTGATGCACAGGTACAGGCCTGGCAGCGTTTCGAGCGCGGCTATCCGCTGGCCTTGCTGCCTCTGTCGCCCCTCGCTGGGGTGGCGAGCAGCAACCTCGTCTGGTCCTTGCCGCGGCCGCGCGCCGAGGCGCTTCTGGCCTTGTCCGAGGCGGCCTTCATCGATCACCTGGCGCCACGCCTGCCGCCCCTCTACGGACGTCTGCTGGCGGTCAGTGCGCGCGCGCTTTATCCCCTGCAGGCGCGCCATGCCGACACTTATTGCGCCGACCGCGCCGTCCTCGTCGGCGACGCCGCGCACGTCATCCATCCCCTCGCCGGTCAGGGCCTCAACTTGGGACTCGCCGATGTCGACGTCCTGGTGCAGGAGCTGCTGCGCCTGCGCGAGCGCGGTCTATCCCTGGCCGAGCCCCTCGGTCTGCGCCGCTATGAGCGGCGGCGGCGACCGCAGAATCAGCGCATGCAGCAGGCGATGCCGTGGATACAGGGGGTGTTCGCACAGGATGGTCCGCTCGGTGCCCTGCTCAAGGGCGAAGGACTGGCCATGCTCGCCCGGCATGCCGGGCTGCGTCATTGGCTGGGTCGTCAGGCGCTCGGTACCTGAGGCCGGTGTGACCGCGCTGCCGTCAAATTTGTTATACTGAGCTTCTTTCC
>JAKBFV010000074.1 GCA_021833365.1 Pseudomonadota bacterium
GCACCGCCGGCAGGCGCCGGGTGCGCGCGAAACGGTGGAAGACGCCATGCATGCGCGCCGCCTCATAGCGATGCATCAGATCGCCGCGCAATGCCTCCAGAACCAGCAAAACCTGCCTCTGGGAAGAATCCGCGACAAAACCCGCTGCCAGATCGCGTTCATAGCGTTCAACTAACATCACCACCCCGATCCACTTGCGGCAAAAGCTCGTGCACGGCCGCCGTCATGAACGACCGTAGCTGCTCCAGATGCCCATGAAAAAAATGCCCGCACGCAGGGACGACGTCGAGGCGCTGTACGGCGGGTGTTTGCGCCACCCAGGCGCGCACCTCGTCGACGGCCACCAGCTCGTCGCTATCGCCCTGCACCACCCAGGTCGGTGTCGGCAGGGCGAGCGCGGCAAAAGGATAATTATGGACAGGCGGCGCCACCAGAAGCAAGCCCTGCAGCCGCCAGGGCAGCAGCGTCGTGGCAGCGACACTGGCAGCGATGAAACTGCCGAAGGAGAAGCCAGCGAGCCATAGAGACAGAGGCAAGCCTAGGGACTGCATATGGGAGAGCACACAGCGCAGATCTGCCTGCTCACCACGACCATGATCATGCAGCCCCTGACTGGCGCCAACGCCGCGAAAATTGAAGCGCACCGTCGCCAGCCCCTGCTCGCGGCCAGCACGTAGCAGGGAGGTGACGACCTTGTTGTTCATGCTGCCACCACCGAGTGGATGTGGATGACAGACGAGCAGGCTCGCGATCGGATCATGGCCGGCATCGATGGCCAGTTCGAGGTCACCCGCCGGCCCGGCGATGCAGGTCACGGTTTCAGTCGTTTTCACTTGCGAAAATTCCACGATATTTCCCCATCGGTTCTGATCGTCCCGGCCCTGGATGGTATAGACTTGACCGAGATCATGCTACGGGGGTGTCTATGTCTTGGTGGGGCGATATTCTCTTGCTGGGCGTCGGCGCGCTCTTCGGCTACCTGCTCGCACGCCGCCATAACCATGACCCGCGCATCCAGGAACTCGAGGGCCTGCTCGCCTCCCTGCAGACCAAGTACGATCGTTATCAAGAACGCGTCACCGAGCACTTCTCGGCCAGCGCCCAGCTGGTCAATGGCCTGACGCAGCAATACCGTCAGCTACACGAACACCTGCAGGTCGGCGCCGACAGCCTGTGCAGCGATACGCGCCGGCACCACCAGGACAACCCGAGCAAGGCCTTCATCCCGCTCGGCCAGACGGCCCAGCTGCAGTCGCCCGATCAGGCCGTCGACCCGCACTATCTGGCGCAGGTGGCACCACCGCGCGACTATGCCGACAAGGTCGCCAACGAACCCGGCACCCTCGATGACGAATTCGGCCTCAAATAAGACTCAGACCGGCACCGGGCAGTCGATGAACTGGTGCTCGATGCCGTGCTGTGCCGCCAGCCATGCGCCCAAAGCCTGGACACCGTAGCGTTCGCTGGCGTGATGTCCGATCGCCAGGTAGTGGATGCCGAGTTCACGCGCCTCATGCACGGTGCGCTCGCTGATCTCACCGCTGATGTAAGCGTCAAGATTGAGGCCAGCGGCGGCCGTGATGAGATCCTGTGCGGCACCGGTACACCAGCCAATGCGCCGGATCTGCGCAGGTCCAGCAGCGATGAGCTGCGGCACATGACCAAGAGCACGCTGCAGCTGCTGTGTCAGTGCCGTCGCTGAGCAGGCCTCCACCTCACCGTGCAGCCCGGTCATCCCCTCGCCGGTCAGTTCAGCGACGACCGACCATCCCAGGCGATCGGCGAGCTGGCGGTTGTTGCCGAGCACCGGGTGCAGATCGAGCGGTAAATGATAAGCGAGCAAAGAGACGTCGGCCGCGAGCAGGCGCTGTAGCCTTTTCTTTTTTATGCCAGTGATGCAGGCATCTTCACCACGCCAGAAATAGCCGTGATGCACCAGCAGTGCGTCGGCACCAGCAGCGAGAGCGCGCTCGATAAACTCTAAAGAAGCGGTGACACCACTGACCAGCCGTCTGACTTCCGCCCGTCCTTCGACCTGCAGTCCATTGGGCGCATAGTCACGACAGCGCTTGACTTGCAATTCCTGCTCGACGCTGAAGAGAATTTCACACAAACTCGCCATCATTTTCCCCTTGTCCGAGAGCTGAAAGCCCCCATAATCTCGGCGACACCGTGTACCGCATGGAGCCCAGTGATGCAAAAACTACGTAATCTAGCCCTGACAGCGCTGATCTTCATCTTTCTCATCAGCGCTTACAAGCACCGCAGCGACTGGCTGGGTTCGCTGGCCTCGCACCTGCCTGGGTTACCAGGAGCGACCGTCACCGTGCAGAACGTCACCCTGCCGCCGCCACCCGTCGCCGGTATGGGCCCGGTCTCGTACGCTTCAGCGGTGCGCCGCGCCGCCCCGGCGGTGGTTAACATCTACACCAGTGCGACCCTGCACACAGCGGCCAATCCATTCTTTTCCGACCCGCTCTTTCAGCACTTCTTCGGACCACGGCAGCGCACCGAACAGCGCCAAGGCCTGGGCTCCGGTGTCATCGTCAGCGCCGATGGCTATATCCTCACCAACAATCACGTCATCGATGGCGCCGACAAGATCACCGTCGCTCTCGCCGACGGTCGTGAAGTCGCCGCCCAGGTCGTCGGCAGTGATCCTGATACCGACGTTGCCGTCCTGCGCATCCATCTCGACCATCTGCCGGTGGCAAATCTGCGCCTTCAGCAGCCGGTCCAGGTCGGTGACGTCGTCCTCGCCATCGGCAACCCCTTTGGCTTCAGTCAGTCGGTCACCCAGGGCATCGTCTCCGCCCTCGGCCGCCAGGGCCTGGGCATCAATACCTATGAAGACTTCATTCAGACCGATGCCGCCATCAACCCCGGCAATTCCGGCGGCGCCCTGGTCGATGCTTACGGCAACGTCGTCGCCATCAACTCCGCCATCTACTCGCAAAGCGGCGGCAATATGGGCATAGGCTTCGCCATTCCCATCGCCCTGGCCAAGAATGTGATGAGCGATATCATCAAGGATGGACGGGTCATCCGTGGCTGGCTCGGCATCGAACTCAGCGTTCCCACCAGCGATGACGTTGCGGCAGCGGCACAGACGACACAGCCGGTCGTGGTCGCTGCCGTCTTACAGGGGGGACCTGCCGCGCAGGCCGGCATTCAGGCTGGCGACCGCCTTTTGAGCATCGATGGCCAAGCCCTGCACAGCGACAGCGAAGCCATGCGCCGCATCGCCGCGCTACGCCCCGGCAGCGTCGCCCTGTTCAGCGTGCAGCGCCAGCAACAGACCTGGCAGACGCGCGTGCATATCGGCGAGCGGCCACGGCAGCAGCATGCCGCCGAGGAAAACGTTCAACCCTGAGTGCGATAGGCAGCCGAACAGGCGTGCGCATCGAGGCCCTCGGCGCGCGCCAGCAGCTCGGCGCAGGCACCAAGCTTGCGTCCACCGGCGATGCTGGGGGCGATGAGACTGCTGCGCTTTTGAAAGTCGTAGACGCCGAGCGGTGATGAAAAGCGCGCCGTGCCATGCGTCGGCAACACATGATTGGGGCCGGCACAATAGTCACCCAAAGCTTCGGCGGCGGTGTGGCCGATGAAGATGGCGCCAGCGTGACGGATGTGCGGCAACAGCGCCTCAGCGTTCTCACAGGCGAGCTCGAGGTGCTCAGGAGCGACGCGATTGATCACCGCCATGGCCTGCTCACGGCTGCTCACCTGAATCATGGCACCACGCGCGGCGATCGCCGCGGCAATGATGTCACGACGCGCCATCTGCGGCCAGAGACGTTCAGCAGCGGCGGCGACGGCGGCGAGCATGCTGGCGTCCTCGCTGACCAGGATCACCTGCGCCTGCTCATCATGCTCAGCCTGTGAGAACAGGTCCATGGCCACCCACTGCGCATCGGCCGTGTGATCGGCATAGACGAGGATCTCGGAAGGGCCTGCGATCATGTCGATGCCGACCTGACCGAAGACCTGACGCTTGGCGGTGGCGACATAAATGTTGCCGGGTCCGACGATCTTGTCGACGGCGGGCACCGTCTGCGTGCCATAGGCGAGCGCCGCGACCGCCTGGGCGCCACCGATGCGGAAGATCTGATCGACACCGGCGATGGCCGCCGCTGCCAAGACCCAGGGACTGATCTCGCCATCCGGCGTCGGCACACACATGACGATGCGCTCGACCCCCGCCACCCGCGCCGGAATGGCATTCATCAACACCGAGGAGGGATAGCTGGCCTTGCCGCCGGGCACATAGATCCCCACCGAATCGAGGGCGCGCACCTGCTGACCAAACCAGCTGCCATCGGCATCGCTGATCCGCCAGGACGGCTGCAGCTGCTGCTCGTGATAGCGGCGAATACGCGCTGCCGCCTCGGACAGGGCGGCGCGACCGGCCTCAGGCAAAGAAGCCAGTGCTGCCTGCTGCTGCGCGCCGGTGACCGCCAGTTCCGCCAGCGTATGCACCGACAAGCGATCGAAGCGCTGCGTATACTCGAGTATGGCGGCATCACCGCGCTGACGCACGGCAGCGATGATCTCCTGCACGCGCGCCTCGATCTCGACACCGGTGGCGAGATCCAGATGCAGCAGATGATCCAGTCGGCGCGCGAAATCGGCGCCGTCAGCATTCAGCCTTTGCCAGTTCAGCGACATATCATTCCCCCCGCGCGGCGACCGCTGCCGTCAAGCGCTCCAGCAAAGGCTGAATGCGCGCGTGCTGCCAGCGCAAGGCGGCTTTGTTGATGATCAGGCGCGAACTGATGACAGCGATCAGCTCCTTCGGCTCGAGCCCGTTTTCCTTCAGGGTCTTGCCAGTGTCGACGACGTCGACGATGCGATCGGCCATACCAAGCAAAGGTGCCAGCTCCATCGACCCATAGAGCTTGATGATCTCGACCTGCTCACCGCGCTCGGCGTACCAGTCGCGGGTGATGCGCACGAATTTGGTAGCGATGCGCAGACGCCCCTGGCGCGCCTGCTCGTCGATGCGTCCGGCCACCATCAGCTTGCAGCGAGCGATGCGCAGATCGAGCGGTTCATAGACGCCACAAGGACCATGCTCCATGAGCACGTCCTTGCCGGCGACGCCGAGATCGGCACCACCATTTTCGACATAGGTGGGCACATCGGTGGCACGCACGATGACGATGCGCAATGCCGGGTCCGACGTCGGGAAGATCAACTTGCGACTGCGCGCCGGGTCATCGAACAATCGGATACCCGCCTGAGCGAGCAGCGGCAGGGTGTCATCGAGAATACGCCCTTTCGACAGAGCCAGGGTCAGCATGGCGCTCATGCCGGCGCCCTCAGCACCTGCGCGCCGAGCTGGCGCAACTTTTCCTCGACTCGCTCATAGCCGCGATCGATGTGGTAGATGCGGTGGATGTGCGTCTCGCCCTGCGCCACGAGAGCGGCCAGCACCAAACTCATCGAAGCGCGCAGATCGGTCGCCATCACCGGCGCCGACTGCAGTGCGTCGACACCATGGACGATGGCCGTATGGCCGTCGACGACGATGCTGGCACCCAGGCGATTGAGCTCCTGTACATGCATGTAGCGGTTTTCAAAGATCGTCTCGATGATGCTGCCCGTACCTTCGGCGATACAGTTCATGGCCATGAACTGCGCCTGCATATCGGTCGGAAAAGCCGGAAAGGGTTGCGTCCGAAAAGACACCGCACGCGGTCGAGCACTCATCTGCAAGCGCACCCAGTCGACACCGTGACTCACTTCGGCACCCGCTTCCTGCAGCTTGCGCAGCACCGCCTCGAGCAAACTTGGGTCGGTGTCGCGGCAGACCACGTCGCCGCGCGTCATCGCAGCAGCGACGAGATAGGAACCGGCTTCGATACGATCAGAGACGACGCGATGCTCGCAGCCATGCAGACGATCGACACCAGTGATATGGATACAATCGCTGCCAGCGCCGTCGACACGCGCGCCCATGCCATTGAGCAGGAGGGCGAGATCGACGATCTCCGGCTCACGTGCCGCATTTTCGAGGACGGTCTCGCCCTGCGCCAGGGCTGCTGCCATCATCAGGTTCTCGGTGCCGCCGACCGTCGCCATGTCGAAGAGCACGCGCGCACCGCGCAGACGCCCCTGGACGCGCGCATGGACGTAGCCGCTCTCGACTTCGACCTCGGCGCCTAGAGCGCGCAGACCGAGGATGTGTTGATCGACCGGGCGCGATCCGATGGCACAGCCCCCGGGCAGAGAGACACGCGCCTCGCCGAAGCGCGCCAGCAAAGGTCCGAGCACAAGGATGGAGGCGCGCATGCGCCGCACCAGCTCATAGGGCGCAAAGGCCTGCACCGCCTCACCACTGGTGACATCGAGACTGCAGGTTTCATTGACCAGGATATCGGCGCCGAGCTGACCGAGCAGCTGCACCATGGTGGAAATGTCCTGCAACTGCGGGATATTGTGCAGACGTACGGTATCGGCGGTCAGCAAGGTCGCCGCCAGCAAGGGCAAGGCGGCGTTCTTGGAACCGGAAATGCGAACTTCACCGCTCAGGCGCTGCCCGCCGGTGATGACGAGTTTATCCATGATTCAACCAAACATGCTGATCTTTTGCCACTCGTGCGGCGTCAGAACACGCATGCTGACGGCATGAATGGCGCCGGAGGCGATGGCCTGCTGCAGACAGGCGTAGACGCGCTGCTGTCTCTGCAAGGAGCGCTGACCCTCGAAGTCGGCGCTGACCACCGTCAACTCCACCTTGTGACCGTCTCCTTCCACGCGTAAAGGATCAGCCTGTGGAAAACCCGCGCGCACGAGGGCGCTTATCTCATCATTGGTCACATCCATCCCCTGCATCGCGCTCGTACAAAAAAGACACCCCGGAAACGTTCATGATCGCCTGCAGGCGATCACTGGCGCCGAGCAGGCACCAAGGCCGGCGCAGGCGTTGTGCCGCCCGCCACCACGCCAGCAAAACGACGACGGTGATGGAGTCCACCCGCGTCAAAGCATGGACGTCGATAACAACATCCGGCAACGACGCCAGACGCCGCAAGCCTTCATCCCGCACAGCCTCGGCGTCAGAAAAATCGATGGCCCCGCCCAGAACGAGCTGCCCCTCTGTCTGGCGCCATTGCACACTCATGAGTGCTGACTCGCCGTCGCCGACTGCGCGTGCGGCAACCAGTGCGTGATCACCTGGTCGAGGTCATTATGATATTGCTCGACGTCGCTGGCAAACTGATTGCGGAAAGTCAGCCCGAGATTGATACCATTGAGCACGACGTTTTCCAGCATCCACGCGCCATTGCTCGCCCTCTGCAGCTCATAGGTCACCGGCACATTCTGCCCGGAGTTCATGGTGATGAGCATATCGACCGTCGCCGTCGCCGTATTCGTCGCCCCTGCCCGCGCCGGCAGGACACTGATGCGCTCGTGATCGTAGGAAGCGAGGCCATTGCCATAGGTGCGGATGAGGCTGTCCTTGAACTGCGCGACGAACCTCTGCCGCTGTGCATCACTGGCCTGACGATAGAAGCGGCCCATGACGCGGCGCGCTATGGTCGGATAATCGACGTAGGGCGTGATGTTCTCATCGACGATGCGAAAGAGCAGGGCAGGATCTTTCGTGTAGGCCGGGCGTTCATTCACTAGGCGATGCAGCAGCTGTGTCGTCACCTGCTGCATGAAATCCTGCGCCGACAACTGGCTCGAAACCAGGGGCGCTGGCACTGGCGCCGCCTGCACCGACAAGCCCGGCGCGAGCATCATGGTCACGCCCAGAAGCACGCGCGCCGCCATCACCACGGCCATTTTTTTCATCGCCATACTCCTCAGAATCCGGCGCTCGACTTAGCCGTGGCAGCCCCGGAGGGCGCTGCTGGTGCCGCCGTCGCCTTGTTGAACAGAAACTTGCCGATCAGATCCTCGAGCACCAGAGACGACTGTGTCTGCAGGATCTCATCGCCATTTTTCAAATTACTGCTATCGGCACCGGGGACGATGCCGACGTACTTGTCGCCGAGCAGGCCGGAGGTCAGGATCGACGCCACCGAATCGGTGCTGATCTGATTGTCTTCCTTGTAGATATCCATATCGACCCGCGCCGTCAGGGTCTTGGGATCGAGGCTGATCGCCGTCACACGGCCGATCGGCACGCCCGACATGGTGACACGCGCGCGCACCGTCAGGCCAGCGACATTCTGGAAATGGGCGAAGAGATGATAAGTCGGATGGCGGCTGTCCTGCGCCAGACCGCTGACCTTGATCGCCAGAAACAACAATCCGGCGATAGCGGCGAGCAGAAAGGTGCCGACCGCGAGCTCCAGGGACGCATTTTTCATTGAAACCCTCCAAACATGACCGCCGTCAAAACAAAATCGAGACCGAGGATGGCCAGTGATGCGTAGACCACGGTACGTGTCGTCGCCGTCGCGATGCCCTCAGCGGTAGGCTCACAGGCATAGCCCTGCCAGACCGCGATCCAGCTGATCACCGCGCCGAAAGCCAGACTCTTGATGAGGCCGTTGACGATGTCGTGCTGAAAGCCCACCGCCTCCTGCATACGACTCCAGAACGCGCCGACGTCGACACCCAGCCAATCAACCCCAACCATCTTGCCGCCGAGGATGCCGACGGCGCAGAAAATGACGGTGAGCAAAGGCATGCTGATCAGGCCCGCCCAGAAACGTGGTGCGACGACGCGATGTAGAGGATCGACGCCGATCATCTCCATACTCGAGAGCTGCTCGGTGGCCTTCATCAGGCCGATCTCGGCGGTGAGCGCCGAACCGGCGCGACCAGCGAACAACAAGGCGGTGACCACCGGCCCGAGTTCGCGCAGCAGGGTCAAAGCGACCATGGTGCCGAGCGCCTGCTCACTGCCATAGGTGATGAGGATATTGAAGCCCTGTAAACCGAGCACCATGCCGATAAACAGACCGGAGACGACGATGATCAGCAAGGAGAGAAAGCCGACGGCGTAAAACTGCCGCAGATAGAGCGGATACTGGCGCGCCTGTGGGCGCCGCAACACCGCCTGCAGGAGAAAAACCAAGGAGGCGCCGAGGCTGCGCAACAGGAGTAGCCCGCGTTCGCCTTGATTGCGAAGGAATTCGTGCATGCTCAAAGCTCCAGCATCGACGACTGCATCGGCGCTGAAGGATAACG
The DNA here is from genome assembly GCA_021833365.1 of Pseudomonadota bacterium. Taxonomy (GTDB): domain Bacteria; phylum Pseudomonadota; class Gammaproteobacteria; order Pseudomonadales; family Moraxellaceae; genus JAJZHK01. Next base: position 9,151 of record JAKBFV010000074.1, read on the forward strand.
GAAACGAACCGGGCCGTCTGCCTCGCCGCGTAAAAACTGTTGCAAAAAAGGCGACTCGTTGCTGCGGATCTGACTCGGCGTACCCTGGCCGATGACGCGGCCTTCCGCCAGAACGTAGACATAATCGGCGATCGACAAGGTCTCATCGACATCGTGCGAGACGATGATCGTGGTCAGGCCGAGGCTTTCGCGCAGCACCCGGATCAGGCGCACCAGCACGCCCATGACGATGGGATCCTGACCGGCGAAAGGCTCATCGTACATGACCATCTGTGGATCGAGGGCGATGGCGCGCGCCAATGCCGCACGCCGCGCCATGCCGCCGGACAATTCATGCGGCATGAGACGCTCGGCGCCGCGCAATCCAACCGCTTCGAGCTTCATCAGCACCAGATCGCGCAGCAGATCCTCCGGCAAGCCGGCATGCGCGCGCAGGGGAAATGCGACATTCTCAAAGACGTCGAGGTCAGAGAACAGCGCCCCGCTCTGAAAGAGCATGCCCATCTTGCGTCGCACATGAAAGAGTTGCGCGCGCGACAATTCCGGGACATTGTCACCGTCGACACGCACCTCACCTGCGTCCGGACGCAGCTGGCCACCGATGAAGCGCAGGAGTGTCGTCTTGCCACAACCGGAGGGCCCCATGATGGCGACGATCTGACCGCGGGCGATATCGATGTCGACACCGGAAAAGATGACATTCCGGCCACGACTGAAGTGCAGATTGCGTATCTCGACCAGAGGGCCGTCGGCGCTCGCTAGCGTCATCGCTCTTTCCATCCTTACCTGCGCGGTGGCGCCGACTATAGCACAAGCCCGGCATCGACAAGCGCCGGCATCGCCGACTCTGCGCGACGATGGCTTTTTCTTGTATACTCGACGTCCATTTCACCGAGGCTCGCCATGCCTGTCGACCAGTTCGTCGCTTCTGCCCAGCGGGTCATCCGCATCGAGACTGCGGCCCTCACGGCCCTGCAGTCGCTGATCGGGGAAAATTTTTCCGCCGCCTGCGCGCGCCTGCTCGCCTGCTCCGGGCGTGTCGTCGTCATGGGCATGGGCAAATCCGGCCATATCGGCGGCAAGATCGCCGCCACCTTGGCTTCGACCGGCACACCGGCCTTTTTCGTCCATCCCGGCGAAGCCAGCCATGGCGACCTCGGTATGATCACCCGCAGCGACATCGTCCTCGCCCTCTCCAACTCGGGCGAGACCGCCGAGATCCTGACTCTGATCCCCGTCCTCAAGCGCATCGGCTGCCCCTTGATCAGCATCACGCGCGCGCATTCCTCGACGCTGGCACAGCACGCCGACGTCAGCCTGCTCACCGGTGATGCCGCCGAAGCCTGCCCGCTCGGTCTCGCGCCGACCTCGAGCACGACGGCGAGCTTGGTCCTCGGTGATGCCCTGGCCGTGGCCTTACTCGAGGCGCGCGGCTTTACCGCCGAGGACTTCGCTCTGTCGCACCCCGGCGGTGCTCTCGGTCGCCGCCTGCTGTTGACGGTCGCCCAGATCATGCACCAGGGCGAACAGCTGCCCATCGTTCGGATCGGCACGCCTCTACGCGAGGCCCTGCTGGTGATCAGCGCCAAGGGACTCGGCATGACCGCCGTCGTCGATGCGCAAGGTCGTCTCAGCGGCATCTTCACCGATGGCGATCTGCGTCGCGCCCTCGATCGCCAGGTCGACTTGCACCACACGCCCATCGAGGTCCTGATGACCCGGCAGTCGACCACGGTTCGCCCCGGCCTGCTCGCCGCCGAGGCTTTGCGTATCATGGAGGAACGCAAAATCAATGGCCTGATCGTGGTCGATGCCGACGATCACGTCGTCGGCGCCCTGAACATGCATGACATGCTGCGCGCGGGGGTGGTATGAACGACACCGACTTCATCGAGCGCGCCCGTGCTATCCGTCTCCTCGTCCTCGACGTCGATGGCGTGCTCAGCGATGGCCGACTCTATTTCAATGACCAGGGTGAAGAGCTCAAGTCTTTCGACACTCAGGATGGCCATGGCCTGAAAATGTGGCGGCAGGTTGGACATCGCGTCGCCATCATCACCGGCCGCAGCTCGCCCCTGGTCCTGCACCGGGCGCGTAACCTCGGTATCGACCTGGTCTTGCAAGGGCGTGAAGACAAAGGCAAGGCCTTCGCAGAAGTCTGCGCTCAGCTCGAATTGCCGGCCCAGGCGGTCGCCTATTGTGGTGATGACCTCCCCGATCTCGGCGCCCTGACGCGCGCCGGTCTCGCCCTCGCGCCCGCCAATGCCCACCCCTTCGTGCAGGCGCACGTGCACTGGGTCTGCCCGAAGCGTGGTGGCCGTGGTGCCGTACGGCAGATCTGCGATCGTCTCTTGCAGGCACAAGGTCATCTCGAGCAGCTGCACAAGGCTTATCTGGAGACCCCGGCGTGAGGAGTATCAACCTCGATCAGAGCAACGCTCTCAGCTTGCTCGCCGCCCTCCTCCTCCTCGGCGCCCTCGCTTACGAGCTCGGCCAGCGTCGTGTCGATCTATCCAGCGCCAGCGGCGAATCGCCCACCCTGCCCGACTATCGCGCCACCCATATCGAAAGCATCTCCACCGATGAACATGGACACGTCATACGCCAGATGACCGCCGACACCCTCGACCACTATATGCACCCCATCGATCACGCCGATTTGCTGCATCCACGCGTCATCATGCTGGAGAATGACCTGCCCACCTGGGAAATCGATGCCCTGCACGGGGTCAGCCTGGACAACAATACCCACCTCATCCTCAGTGAGCAGGTGCACGGCCGGCGCCTGACGCAAGATCCCAAAGAGCGCATGCAAATCGACACCAGCCTGATGCACGCCTACCCCGATGCACAGGCGGTCAATACCACGGTCAGCGTCCATATCGACTCGGCACAAGGTATCACTGACGCCGTCGGCATGGACGCCAGCCTCAAATCCGGTTGGCTCAATCTGCACCAGAATGTGCGGGGAAATTATGTCTTGCAACGCTAGATATGCTCTTGCCATCGCGCTTCTCAGCCATTTTCAAGGCGCCAGCGCGCTCGACTCCGACCGCGATCAGCCGGTGCAGGTGACCGCTGACAGCGCCTCCTACAATCAAAAGAGCGGCGTCGCCATCTACACCGGCAACGTCGTCGTCATTCAGGGCAGCATGCATCTGTGGGCTGACCAGCTGCAGGTTCAGACCGATGCGAACGGCAAGATCGATACCGCCCACGCCACCGGCAATCCAGCGCGTTACGAACAGATCCAGGACCCTCAAAAAGGCCCGGTGACGGCGCACGCCCTGATCATCGACTATGACGTCAAACAGGACGAAATCACCCTCACCCACAACGCCCACATCCATCAGGACGATTCGACCGCCGACGGCTCAGTCATCCACTATCGCATCCAGGATCAGCACATCGACGCCATCGGCGATAACAAGGATCGCGTCTTCCTGGTCTTTCCACCGAGCGAGAATAAAAACGGCAAGGACAAGGCCACAACGGCAGCACCGGCCGCCCCCCCTGCCAATGCTCCTGCCAGCAAGAACCCGGGAGTTCATGGATGAGCCTGTTGCACGTCGAACATCTGGAAAAATCGTTCAAGGGACGCACCGTCGTGCGCGACGTCAGCTTGAGTGTCGCCAGCTCCAGCATCGTCGGCCTGCTCGGCCCCAATGGCGCCGGCAAGACGACCAGTTTTTACATGATCGTCGGCTTGATCCC
>JAKBFV010000075.1 GCA_021833365.1 Pseudomonadota bacterium
TTGACGATGATGTAGTCACCGATCTGCAAGGTCGGCAGCATGGAACCGGAAGGAATGGTGAACGGCTCGGCCAGAAAGGAACGCACGACGAAGACGATGGCCAGAACCGGAAAGAAAGAATGGCCGTATTCGACCAGGGCAGGCTCCGCCAGCAGTTCCTGGCGCAGGTCGGCGGGCAGGATCAAATCAGCCGGCAAAGCTGCGAGCAGGCCTGCCCGGCGCTTTCGCAAAAAGAGCAGATCGAGCCCCCAGAACGCGCCGGCCAGCACCGTCGCGAGGACCAGGAAAGTGGCAAAGTCGACGTCGAGGTGCCAGAAGAAGACGATCAGGATGGCGGCGGTCAGACTATAGGTACTGGCCTGACGCACCAGGCCCAGCCACAAAGGTGCGCTCTGCGCTTCGCGCACATCCTGCAGGCTGCACGGCGCATGCTGCAGGCGTCGGCACAAAGCGGCGAGGCGGCGCGGTGCCAGGATAAAGGTCTCGAGCGCCCAGAGCGTCGTCGCCAAAGCGAAGACCAGCATGAGCAGAGCGACCGCGGAACTCAGCATCGGTGATTGCATGGCTTATTTGTCCACCTTGAGTATGGCGAGGAATGCGTCCTGAGGAATCTCGACACGACCTAGCTGCTTCATGCGTTTTTTCCCTTCTTTCTGTTTTTCCAGCAGCTTGCGCTTGCGGCTGACGTCGCCACCATAGCATTTGGCGAGCACGTCCTTGCGCAGAGCCTTGACCGTTTGTCGAGCGATGACCTGACTGCCGATGGCCGCCTGAATGGCGACATCGAACATCTGGCGCGGGATCAACTCTTTCATCTTCTCGGTCAGGGCGAGACCACGATGACGCGCCTGATCACTGTGACAGATGACCGACAAGGCATCGACGCGATCACCGTTGATGAGGATGTCGACGCGCACCAGGCGTGTCGCCTCAAAGCGAGCGAAGCCATAATCGAGCGAGGCATAGCCGCGCGACACCGACTTCAAGCGATCGAAGAAATCGAGCACGACCTCGGCCATCGGAATCTCGTAGCTGAGTGCCACCTGTTTGCCATGAAACATCATGTTCTTCTGCACACCGCGGCGCTCCTGGCAGAGCTTGATGACATCACCGAGGTATTCCGGCGGCACCAGGATATGGCAGGCGGCCAGGGGTTCGCGAAACTCCTCGATGCTGCCGATATCCGGGAGTTTCGACGGATTGTCGACGTAGACCGTCTCGCCTTTGCGCGTGATCACCTCATAGATGACCGTCGGCGCCGTCGTCAGCAGATCGAGATGGTACTCGCGCTCGAGACGCTCCTGCACGATCTCCATATGCAGCATGCCGAGAAAACCGCAACGAAAACCAAACCCGAGAGCATCGGAAGACTCCGGCTCGTAAAACAGAGCGGAATCGTTCAGCGTCAGCTTGGCCAGTGCTTCACGAAAGGGTTCATAGTCATCCGAACTCATCGGAAAGAGGCCGGCGTAGACCTGCGGCTTGACCTTCTTGAAGCCCGGCAGGGCATCGACATCGGCGTGGCTGGCGAGCACCAGAGTATCGCCGACCGGTGCACCGAAGATGTCCTTGATGCCGGCGATGACGAAACCCACCTCACCCGCCGCCAGCTCCGGCATCTCGCTGTGCTTGGGCGTGAAGACACCGACCGAAGTGACCAGATGCGTTGCCGCCGTACTTTTCACCATGATCTTGTCGCCTTTGCGCACCCGTCCATGCTGGACACGCACCAGGGAGACGACACCGAGGTAATTATCAAACCAGGAATCGATGATGAGCGCCTGCAGGGGCGCCGCACGCTCGCCTTGCGGCGCCGGTATCGTCCGCACCAGACGATCGAGCAGATCTTCGACACCAAGACCGGTCTTGGCGCTGACCTGAACGGCATCCACTGCCTCGATACCGATGATCTCCTCGATCTCCTGACTGACACGTTCGGGGTCGGCCTGCGGCAGGTCGATCTTGTTCAGCACCGGCATCACCGTCAGACCCTGATCGAGGGCGGTATAACAATTGGCCACCGACTGTGCCTCCACCCCCTGGGCGGCATCGACGACGAGCAAGGCGCCCTCACAGGCGGCCAGCGAGCGCGACACCTCATAGGAAAAGTCGACATGTCCGGGCGTATCGATGAAATTGAGCTGATAGCGCTCGCCATCATCACGGCAACGGTAGTACAGGGTCACCGAATGCGCTTTGATGGTGATGCCTCGCTCGCGTTCAAGATCCATCGAGTCGAGCACCTGCGCCTGCATCTCGCGATCCTCGAGGCCGCCACAGAGCTGGATGAAACGATCGGCCAATGTCGATTTACCATGATCGATGTGGGCGATGATGGAAAAATTACGGATATGAGTGATGTCGACCACGAAAGCAACCTGTACGGCGAAAAGGTCGCCAGTCTAACTGATTTACGCCCATGAAGGCACCCTGCATCGGATGCCTTCATGGTGACCGCCTTACGGTGTCAGCGTGATCGCCAGGATCAGGTTATTGCCCTGGCGATTGATCACCAGCTCCACCGGCTTGTTGCGCGGCAGGGCCTGCACCGCCTGGGTATAGGCCTGCACATCGGCGATATCGTGATGATCGATGCGCACGATGACGTCACCGATATGAACACCGGCATCGGCAGCCGGTCCATCGACGACTTGCGTCACGACCACGCCAGCGACACCGATCGCCTGCTTCTCTTCCGGCGACAGATCGCGCAGCTGCAGGCCGAGATGCTGCCCCTGCGTGGCGTCATTGCCCCCACCACTGCCGACGTCGTCACCGAGAGCTGGCAGCAAACCGATTTTCACCGGCAGCTTGATCGTCTTGCCAGCGCGCACCACGCTCAGCGACTGCGTCGAATCGACCGGCAGCCGCCCCACCCACTGCGGCAGCTCCGAGGCATGATCGATGCTGTGACCATTGAGAGCGATGATGACGTCGCCCTCCTTGAGACCGGCGTGCGCCGCTGGGCTGTCAGGCATGACGTGCGCCACCAGAGCTCCCGCCGGCTTGGGCAGGCCATAGACGGTGGCGAGATCGCGCGTCACTTCTTGAATCTCGACACCGAGATAGCCGCGACGCACCTTGCCGTGCTGTTTCAGCTGCTTGGCCGCCTCCATGGCGACGTCGATGGGAATGGCGAAAGACAGGCCCATGAAGCCGCCCGAACGACTATAGATCTGCGAGTTGATACCGACCACCTGCCCCTGCATATTGATCAGCGGACCACCGGAGTTGCCCGGATTGATCGGCACATCGGTCTGAATGAAGGGCACATAAGCCTCATTCGGCAAGGCGCGGCTGGTTGCCGAGATGATGCCGTGCGTCACCGTGTAGTCAAAGCCGAAAGGCGAACCGATGGCGAGAACCCACTGACCGACTTGCAGCTGGTCGGGGTTGCCGATCTGCACCACCGGCAGATCCTTGGCAGCGATCTTGAGCAGGGCGATATCGGCACGCTGATCGGTGCCGATGACCTTGGCCTGATATTCACGACGATCGGACAGCTTGACGATGACCTTGCTCGCGCCATGCACGACATGGTTGTTGGTGAGGATATAGCCGTCGCTGGAGATGATGAAACCCGAGCCCAGCGACTGACTGATCTGCGGCACCGGCGCCTGCTGCGGCAGGCCGCCACCGAAGAACTGGCGGAAGATGGCCTGTGGATCCATGCCCTGTACCATCGACTTGCTGGTCGCCGTGATATTGACGACCGCAGGCTCACTCGCTTGCGCGACATGCGTGAAGTCAGCGAGTTCGGTCGCTCCGAGGTTTAGCGACATCAGGGCCAAAAGCCCCAGTGTCCAGCGTATGATCTGTCGTTTCATCAGTATACGGCGGGTCGCCTGTCAGCGACAGGGAGGGATGACCATCCGCGCTATGCGGCCTCGCGCCCGCATCCTCCTTTCATCTCTGAGGGTCATCTCGATCTGGCACCGGCAGGCGCCGGCAGCCTGCTTAACCTTAGCCCGAAACAGGCTGCCTGACACTTAACTTGAGGTAATATTTTGCAATCCTGCACCGATCACTTGCCATCGCGACGATTCCGTCGACCGGCCATCGGCCGTATACTGTCGCCCTAGGATCCCTTGGGCCAGCATCCCGCCCCCACCTTAAAGCATCATTGAGAACCGGCATGGGTAACATCTGCTCCTACGACGTCATCATCATCGGCAGTGGCGCCGCCGGACTGACCCTGGCCCTGCGCCTCAGTCCGCACCTGAAAGTCGCAGTTTTGAGCAAATCGAAACTGACCGAAGCCAGCACTTACTACGCCCAGGGCGGCGTCGCCGCCGTGCTCGACGATACCGACTCCTACGCTTCGCACGTCGACGACACCCTGATCGCCGGTGCCGGCCTGTGCCACCGCGACGCCGTCGAGATGACCGTCGAACATGGTCCGGAAGCGGTCAACTGGCTGATGGATCAAGGCGTGCGTTTCACCACCGCCGATGACTCCGACGAACCCCATCTGACGCGTGAGGGCGGACACAGTCATCGCCGTATCCTGCACGTCGCCGACGCGACCGGCTTAGCCATCTCGAGCAGCCTGATCGAGCAGGTCAGCAAGCTCGCCCACGTCGACCTGCTCGAGGACAAGGTCGCCATCGACCTCATCACCCGCCGCCGCCTGGGTCTGGCCGGACCCGATCACGTCCTCGGCGTCTACGTTCTCGACAAAAACCGCGGCGACATCGACACCTATGCGGCGCCTTTCGTCGCGCTCTGTTGTGGTGGCGCCAGCAAAGCCTATCTCTATACCACCAACCCCGACATCGCCACCGGTGACGGCGTCGCCATGGCCTGGCGTGCTGGCTGCCGGGTCAGCAACCTCGAGTTCAATCAGTTCCATCCAACCTGTCTTTATCACCCCGAGGCCAAGTCCTTCCTCATCACCGAGGCGATGCGCGGCGAGGGTGGCGTTCTCACCCTGCCCAATGGCGACCGCTTCATGCAGCGCTTCGATCCACGCTGCGAACTGGCACCACGTGATGTCGTCGCGCGCGCCATCGACTTTGAGATGAAGCGTCTCGGTATCGCCCACGTCCTGCTCGACATCTCACATCGTTCCGCCGACTTCATCCGTGGGCATTTTCCGACCTTGTATGAGCGCCTGCTCGGCTTCGACATCGACATCACCCGTGACCCCATTCCAGTCGTGCCGGCGGCGCACTACACCTGCGGCGGCGTCATCACCAACCTCCAGGCACAGACTGACGTCAACGGTCTTTTTGCCATCGGCGAAACCGCCAGCACCGGCCTGCACGGCGCCAACCGCATGGCCAGCAACTCCCTGCTCGAGTGCATCGTCTTCGCTCGCGCTGCCGCGGATTCGATCCATCAGCAATGCCAGGAACCTCTCCCTCCTCACGATCTGCCAATCTGGGATGGCAGCCAGGTGCGTGATCCCGACGAAGACGTCGTCATCGCGCACAACTGGGATGAACTGCGGCGCTTCATGTGGGACTACGTCGGTATCGTGCGCACCAACAAACGCCTGCAGCGCGCCCTCAACCGCGTCCAGCTCCTGCGCCGTGAAATTCACGACTACTACAGCAACTACCGTGTCAGCAACGATCTCATCGAACTGCGCAATCTCACCCTGGTCAGCGAGCTCATCATCCGCAGCGCCATGGCGCGGCATGAGTCACGCGGCCTGCACTACATTCTCGATTACCCGAATACAGCGAACGAGGCGCGCGACACCATCCTCAATCCGAGCGCCTACGGCTTCTGAGGTCGCCGTAAGGCGGCCGGCCATCGGCGCAGCGCCCCCACCCTTGACAGAGGATGAACATCCCGGGAACATAGCGGCGATTCGCTTTTCTTGGTCACGATAGCCATCACCCGCACAGGAGGTCGCGAGAACAGGACCGGTTGAGCCGGTGTGCTATCCCTCCCCGCCGCGCTTCGGGGCTTCTCGCGCAAGATCGATGAACGATACCCGCATCGCCCTGGTCGAGGCGATCGATGCCCTACTACCGCAAACGCAATGCGAAAAATGTCGGCATCCCGGTTGTCGCCCCTACGCCGAGGCCATCGCGGCCGGGGAAGCCATCAATCACTGCGTCCCAGGTGGCGAGGAAGTGATACAGGCTCTCGCCGCCTTGACCGGGCGCCCACCGCTGCCCCTCGACCCCGACTATGGGCGGACACTGACGACGCGCCTCGTCGCCTTCATCCGTGAGGAAGAATGCATCGGTTGCACCAAATGCATCCAGGCCTGTCCGGTCGACGCCATCGTCGGCGCTTCCGGCATGATGCATACCGTGCTCGCCACCGACTGCACCGGCTGCGATCTCTGTGTCGCGCCCTGCCCGGTCGACTGCATCGAGATGCGCGACAGCGGTCGGCCACGCCTGCCCGACGTGCAAGAGTCGCGGCATTGGCGTACCCGCCACCAGGCCCTGCTCGCCCGTCGTGCCGCCAGCGCACCGCCACCGCCACGCCCGACGCCGACAGCGCAGGCGGCACTCAAGGTGGCAGCGGCACTGGCGCGCAGCGAACTGAAAAAGCATCTCAAAGCCGCCGCGGCGGTAGCTCAGCATGAACAACACGAAATTTGGCAGCAGGAGCTGCACATCCTCGAACAACGCGTCGCTGATTGCCAGGCGCGCCTCGACCGACAGGACGATGAACATGCATAGCGCAGCCAGGGAAGCGTTTTTTGCCCGTCTACAGGCCGCCAATCCAAAGCCGCGCACCGAGCTCGAATACGCCTCGAATTTTCAGCTGCTCATCGCCGTCATGCTCTCGGCGCAATCGACCGACGTCGCCGTCAACCGCGCCACCCGTCCCCTGTTTGCCGAACATCCGGATGCCGCCAGCATTCTCGCCCTGGGCGTCGATGGGCTGATTCCCTACGTGCGCAGCCTGGGACTCTTTCGCAGCAAATCCGCGCATGTGATCGCCACCTGTGCGCTGTTGCTCGAACGCCACGACGGCGCCGTCCCTGAGAGCAGGGAGGCGCTGGAAGCCTTACCTGGGGTCGGTCGCAAGACCGCCAATGTCGTCCTCAATACCGCCTTCGGCTGGCCGACCATGGCCGTCGACACGCATATTTTTCGCGTTGCCAACCGTACCGGCCTCGCCCCCGGAAAAAATGTACGCGCCGTCGAGGCAGGGTTGCTGGCCGCCGTCCCGGCGGCCTACCTGCAGGACGCCCATCACTGGCTCATCCTGCACGGACGCTACATCTGCACAGCAAGGCGACCGCGCTGCCAGCAATGCCCGGTGGCCGATCTGTGCGCCGCCAAGGACCTGCAGGCGGCGGCGCTGACCTGATCAACGCATCGATCGGCCTTTTGCCGCAGCGATGCGCAGACGCAGACCATTGAGGCGGATGAAGCCTTCAGCGTCTTTCTGGTTGTAGGCGCCACGGTCATCTTCAAACGTGGCGATGCTGGCGTCGAAGAGCGAATCGTCGGAGCGCCGCCCCACCACCATCACCCCGCCCTTGTAGAGCTTGACCCGGACCACGCCATTCACCTGCGCCTGTGACTCATCGATCATACGCTGCAGCATGAGTCGCTCCGGACTCCACCAATAGCCGTTATAGACCAGGCTGGCATAACGTGGCATGAGTTCATCCTTGAGATGGGCGACCTCACGATCCAGGGTGATCGATTCGATGGCGCGATGCGCCTTCAGCATGATGCTGCCGCCCGGTGTCTCATAGCAGCCACGGCTCTTCATGCCGACATAGCGATTTTCCACCAGATCGAGGCGACCTATGCCATGCTCGCCGCCTTTCTTGTTGAGCCAAGCGAGTACCGCGGCCGGCGTCATCGCCTGGCCATCGATGGCGACGATGTCACCGCGCGCATAGGTCAGTTCGACGAACTCGGGACGATCAGGCGCCTGCTCGGGGGCGACGGTCCAGCGCCACATGTCCTCTTCCGGCTGCCACCAGGGATCCTCGAGTCCACCGCCTTCATAGGAGATGTGCAGCAGATTGGCGTCCATGGAGTAGGGACTCTTGCGTCCAGCCTGGGCGAAATCAACCGGAATGGCGTGTTGGCGGGCATAGTCCATCAGCGCCTCACGCGAATTCAAGGTCCACTCACGCCAGGGCGCGATGACACGGATACCCGGCTTGAGCGCATAGGCACCGAGCTCGAAGCGCACCTGATCATTGCCCTTGCCGGTGGCTCCATGGGCGATGGCATCAGCGCCGGTCATCTCGGCGATCTCGACCAGACGCTTGGCGATCAGGGGGCGCGCGATCGATGTGCCGAGCAGATACTCCCCCTCGTAGAGAGCATTGGCCCGGAACTGCGGATAGACGAAGTCGCGCACGAACTCCTCGCGCAGATCATCGATGAAGATGTCCTGCACACCCATGGCCTGGGCCTTCACCCGCGCCGGCTCGAGCTCCTCGCCCTGACCGATGTCGGCGGTAAAGGTGACCACTTCGCACTGATACTGCTCTTGCAGCCAGCGCAGGATGATCGAGGTGTCCAAGCCCCCGGAATACGCCAATACGACCTTTTTGATCTCAGCCATGACCCCGCCTCTTCTGGAAAAGGGCGATTTTACCCGATTGCGCCCGACTCTTGAACATATGCCCGAGCATTCCCCTTCCTGGTCCGGCCTGGTTCGCCTAGCGAACCTTTCACCAAAGGCGATCGGACGCTATGGTTGGATGGCGATGCTTTCTTCGCGCTCGTTGTAAGTCCGGCCCTTACCCGAGTAGTCCATTCGGGTGCAAGCCGGAACTACGCAACAGTTCCAGCGCCAAGGGGCGCCTGTCCGTGCAACTGAGCAGCGAGGGGGGTACATGGCACTGAATTTGTTATCTGAACAGTATCGATCCTAGACCTGGAGAGGCGGCCATCTCCGACGCTCTCTCCCCAGGCACCTCAGTCACCGATTTTTACCGTCACGAGATCGAGATCGGTGCTCTTTTTCATATCCAGGCGCATATGCACGCGCAAGGGATCGAGACCGCGCTTGAGCAGATAAGTATGCAGGGCATCGAGCCTCTCCCTGGCCAGAGTCGCCGTCGCCGGCGTAGCATTTTCCTCGACCAGCAAGGACATCGTGCGCCCTTCTCCACGGCGGATCTCCCATTCCTGCACCAGGGCCTCAAGACGATCCTGGACGTCCTTGCTGATCGTGTTTTTGCCCGCCAGAAAACTCATCGTCACCAGCCCTGACAAAGCCGCCTTGTTCTTGCCGCGGCCAATGGCGATGTTCCCGGACTCATGCAGGCGCAGCCAGTCCTGACTGGCGCTGGCGATCCTGTGATGGGCGGGAGCCGGCGCCACGTGCCGCTTGACCTGGCGCGGCGCTGGCGGAGGCGGTGGCGGCGCAATGAACTCGGGCAGGGCGGCACGACAGTGCATGAAGCCCGCCCAGGCCTGCTGAAAGCGCACCGGACTGGCGATCACATCCCACCAGCTCGCCGCCTGCTCACCCGGCAGGCTAACGCGCCACTGCAGGCCCGCCTGCAGCGCTGCCAGCCCCTGTTCAGCCGCCGCACCGACGAGGATACGATGGTAGGCGTCGGGAGAGAGCATGACCTGCTCACTGCTGTGCGTTTCCATAGCGCGCTGCCAGGCCGGCGCCTCGCTGCGCGTATAGACGCGATCAGCGGCGACCAGAGCTTGATCGCTGTGCAGCTCATAGCGCAGGGGCTGGCCGGCGCGCTGCACAAAACTCAGGCGGCCGAAGCCCTCTACGTCCTGCATGAGTGTGCAGTTTTCATGATCGCTGACCAGCTGCCACTGCGCCTGATCGAGACGGCTCATCCAGACGCGTGCCGAAGCGCAGCTACACAGCAGAGCCAGCAGCATCCCCCAGCCTTTCACCGACATCGATCGTCTCCCTAGCCCCTTAGGCTTGCTATCGGCATAATATGCACATTCCTTGAGAACCGAGATCATCATCGTGAACTCCCGCTCACGTATCACCCTGCCCCGCCCCCTCGACGCGCATCTGCACCTGCGTGATGGACAGGCACTGGCGACCACGGTCGCCGCTAGCGCCCGCCAGTTTGGCCGCGCCGTGATCATGCCCAATCTGGTGCCGGCGCTGACGCGCTGCCAGGATGCGCTCGCTTATCGCGACCGTATTCTCGCCGCTGTGCCGCCAGATCTCTCCTTCACGCCGTTGATGACGCTTTATCTCACCGAAGGGATGCGCCGTGAGGAGATCGATCGTGCGCATGACGAGCCCGACATCTACGCGGTTAAACTCTATCCGGCCGGTGCCACCACCCACTCCGACGCCGGTGTCCGTCACCTCGACCGGGTGATGCCGGTGCTCGAACGCATGGCTGAACTCGGTCTGCCGCTCCTCATCCACGGCGAAGTCACCGATCCTGACATCGACATCTTCGATCGCGAGGCGGTATTCATCGAGCGCGTCCTCATCCCCCTGCGGCGACGCCTGCCGGAACTAGCCATCGTGCTCGAACACATCACCACCGCCGAGGCCGTCGCTTATGTCCAGGCGCAAAGCGGGCGTTTTGCTGCGACCCTGACCGCGCATCATCTGCTGCATGACCGCAACGACATGCTGGTCGGTGGCATGCGTCCGCATTTCTTCTGCCTCCCCATCCTCAAGCGCCGCGAACATCGCCACGCCCTCCTCGCCGCTGCTACATCCGGCGATCCGCGCTTTTTCCTGGGCACGGACAGCGCCCCCCACGCGCGCAGCGCCAAAGAAAACGCCTGCGCCTGTGCCGGCTGTTTCACGGCGCCAGCTGCCCTCGAGCTTTATGCCAGCGCCTTTGCACAGGCCAACGCCCTCGACCGCCTGGCGGACTTCGCCAGTCGTCATGGCGCACATTTTTATGGTCTACCGGTCGATGCGCACGAATGCACCCTGATCGCCGAATCCTGGCAGCTACCGGATGAGCTGCCCTACCTCGACGGGCGCATCGTTCCCTTCCATGGCGGTCAGACCCTGGCCTGGCGTCTCGAGACTGAACGATGAACAGCCTACCCATCCACGAACGTTTTCGTGGCTTTTTGCCAGTGGTCATCGACGTCGAGACCGCCGGATTCGAGGCGACCACCGATGCCCTGCTGGAGGTGGCGGCGGTCGTCCTCGATATCGATGCACAAGGGCAGTTGCGACCAGTGGCCAGCTGCCATAGCCACCTCCTGCCCTTTGCCGGTGCCCGCCTGGTGCCGGAAGCACTCGCCTTCAACGGCATCGACCCCTACAACCCTCTGCGTCAGGCCGAGGAAGAAGCAGCCGGTCTACGCCGTATCTTCGAGGCTTTACGCAAGGAACAAAAGGCGCGCCATTGCAAACGCTGCATCCTGGTCGGTCACAACGCCCACTTCGATCTTTCTTTCATCAACGCCGCCATCCATCGGCATGGCCTGAAAAACCAGTCACCCCTGCATCCTTTTTCGGTCTTTGACACCGTCACCCTGGCCGGCATGGCGCTCGGACAGACCGTACTGGCGCGCGCCTGCCTGGCGGCCGGCATCGCTTTTGATGGTCAGCATGCTCATTCAGCGCTTTATGACGCCGAACGCACAGCCGAGCTTTTCTGCCATATCGTCAATCACTGCCACTACCACGTCCCCGACCAGGAGGCGTGAAGTTCTGGGTTAGGTAGCGACCTCGGCGATGAGATCGGCCAGCGCCTGCGCCGGATCGGCGGCGCGGGTAACGGGACGACCGACGACCAGATGCGTGGCGCCGGCGTCGAGGGCTTGCCTGGGCGTCATGGTACGGCGCTGATCATCGCTGGCAGCATGGGCTGGACGGATGCCCGGCGTCACCCGTAACCACGAAGGCTGCAATGGCTGCAAAAGAGCCGCCTCGCGGGCGGAACAGACGACGCCATCGAGACCACAGGCGAGACTGAGCTCCGCCAGCAACTGCACCTGCTGTGCGGCGCTGCGCGTGATACCGACTTCCTGTAGTTCCGCGTCTTCGAGCGAGGTCAGCACGGTGACGGCGATCAGCCAGGGCTTGTGCTGATAGGCCTGCAGACTGTCGCGCGCTGCCTCGAGCATGCGTCGCCCGCCACTGGCGTGAACATTGACCATCCACACGCCGAGATCGGCGGCTGCCTTCACCGCCTGTGCCACCGTCTGCGGGATGTCGTGAAACTTGAGATCAAGAAATACTTCAAAGCCGCGCCCCTGTAGGTCCTCGACGAGGGCTGGGCCAAAACGGGTGAAGACTTCCTTACCGACCTTGAGGCGACACTGTCGTGGGTCGAGGGCAGCGACGAGATTGGCGAGAGATGTGCGCTCGGCAAAATCGAGAGCGATGATCAAAGGCGTCATAGGTACTCCACAACACAAAAAAGACGCGGCGCAAGCACTCAACGACCACCGAGATGCTGGCGCAACTGCGCCAGCTCACGGCGCAAGAGCAAGACTCGCCCCTTCAGCTTCATGCTTTGGTAGAGATCCAGGCCGATGAAGATGCCGAGCAGCGATCCGCTGGCAAAAGCGAGCAAGAGGGCGAGGCCGCTGTTGATGGCGCGCCCCGACCAGAACAGCAGGTTGAGATCGATGGTCTGGCGATTGACCACCACCAGCCAGAGGCCGGCGGCGATCATGGCGAGCATCAACAACCAGCGCACGGCGGCGCGCATCAGTCCTCACCCTCATCATCGTCGAGCATGCCGGCTACATCGCCCTGTTGCACCGAGGCGTTGACCTTTTCCTTGAGATCTTTGCCAGGCTTGAAGTGCGGCACATACTTACCCTCGAGCGTCACCGATTCGCCGGTCTTGGGGTTGCGTCCGACGCGGGCAGCGCGAAAATGCAGGGAGAAGCTACCGAAGCCTCGAATCTCGATGCGACCACCACTCTCCAGTACCGCGCTC